>JAYTCQ010000413.1:0-4062 GCA_043736395.1 Blastocatellia bacterium
GTAATTCGCTTTGTTCTTCCGCTGTTAGTTTGGTGATAAATCTTGTCGGCGTTTTCATAGCTTCTCATTCTACCAGATTCTTTATGTCCCTCTACTTAAAAAGGTTAAAGAATTGCATCGGGGTAGCGGAGAAAGGGTTTGCGCAAGCCACTAAACATTTATTCGGGTTGAAAGATATAACTATTGATGCTGCACTAGAAATCATAGTAATTATTTTAGGTGCTAGGGCTGGTGGTGCAGTTGGAGGAAGGGCAGCTGGTGGAGCACAAACAGCGCGAACTGGTGGACAAGTAGGTGGCGGAATCTCAGCTGGCGTATCTGGGGCAGTAATTGCATCAAAAGCTGACTTGACGGCATATAATAGAGCTATCAGGGATTTTTGGGAGGAAGCTGGTAAGTGTGAAAATGGTAGCTCCAGTACTTACGCTGAACATGGAGATTGGGTTAAGGGAGTCTTCTCAACGATTTACGAGGAAAAGAAAAATTCAAGCCAAAGAGTCGGCGAACCGGATATGTGGAGGAGGATGGCGTATTCTGAAATAGGGATGCATAGAATTTTTGGTTATACGGAATATCCTTAATTCTAAAAGTTTAACATAAGTAGTTGGAGGTGAGCATTAAGTTCTAACAACTTTCTAATTAAAACTTAAATTTAGACTATTTGTAATACTAAAATGTGTTATTCAATTCAGTGAGACTTATCATAGAGAAGTCCTATAATGAAGTAACTCGGAGCCTAGAAATGAAAAACTTAATCTCTAAATCGCTAAACAAAAAACTTAGAATAGCAGAGGTACTGTTCACTATATATGTCTACTTATTAGCGTACTTTGCAATTGATCCTATTACTATGTTCGTAATCTCTGAATTCTTTAATGCTCCAGGTGAAGTGCGTGAGCATAGGATTCTTAGAGCAATAGTGTTAATGATAGTAATGTTCATTTTATCAAGTTTTTTAGCCGCGATTAATGTTATGCGGCAGCAAATAGGTTCTGAAGAAGAGACATGATTCTTGTTAAATAAAAGATTCTGTATCCTTTGTCTTCATGCATAGTGATTCAGATTTCTTATATATTTGATAATGGTAGTGCGGGAGCTGGTGTGAAGTGTTTACTGTCAAAGGTTGCTATCAGAGTGAGGGGGTATCTGAATTTTGAGTAGGGGTGTACGGAGCGAATTATAGTTAGTTGGGATATAGCTTTGATAACTTCGGGGGATGACGTTCCCGAAAATTGGGACGAGTGAGACGCCTGTCAACAACTGTCTGAGCAGTTACAACAACGGAACCACGACGATTAATTTCACCTACGACAATTCCGGCAATATGACGGCGGCGGGAGCGACGACGTATCAATGGGACGGGGCGAATCGGTTGAAGAGTGTCAATGGCGGCACGTCCGGCAGCTACGGCTTTGACGGCAACGGCAAGCGCGTTAAGAAGACCGAAGGCGGGGCTAGAACAGGTTTCAGGTATGAGGTGTCGGGTGTCAGAGGTTGCGATCTAAATGCGCTTTTTTCGGACTGTACGCTGATCATTGGTTGTAGGACTCTCTTCTAATTTTCAAAACAAACCGTCTTTCTTATGTGTTGTCATCGCTAAAACTTTCCGCTATTCTCAAGGTGCGGCACAACTGCTGGTCAACTTTTTTGCGGGGAATTTTTTATGGCAACTATTACGATTACTTTACCGCCGGAACTTGAAAAGCAAATTCGCTTACAGGCGAGCCTACGTCATAAGCCCGTCGAGGATTTAGCCATCAACTTCATAGCGCAAGGGCTGGACGATCCATGCGGTGACGCACAACTACTTGATATAGCTCATATGGATGCCTGCGCTAAGGATGCCGATTCATCGGTGACACTGGAAGATGTTAGAAAAATTCTTTCGAAAATCTCTGGTTCTTTGGCTGAAACAGTTATTGCAGAACGAGACGAAAGATTCTAATGGCGAATTATTTTTTGGATACCAGTGCTCTTGCCAGGCATTATTTCCTTGAGCCGGGAAGAGCAGACGTTGAGAATCTTTTGCAAGAGCCAATCAGCATTCACTATGTCTCAAGGCTAACCACAGTTGAGATTCTATCCGTCTCCATAAAAAGTAGAGCAAACTTTCCAGTTTGCTTCTTTCATCACGAACTATTTGCAAGAAAGCTACCACGATCTTGCAGGACTGCATTTTTCCTGATGATGATTAGCTCGCGATGGTCGCAAACTGGAAAGTTTGCGTTACAATTTTTATTTGGCGAATACTCTCACGCGTGTCGTGAACGATCCTGAGTTATCGCGTAAATCTCCTTCATTCACACTTAAAAATAAAATTCCATCACGCGTGGCGATGAATTCGGTTCCGCTGCCGATGGGGATGAAGTCGTCGTTGTCGTCTCCGATGACGGCAATTAACGATCCGGTGGGACGATCTCCCATCAGTTTTTTGGGATCATTAATCCCGGCGGCTCCGTCGGGGCCGGTGCGCCGATTTCCGCCAATGTCTACGGTTCCGTTAGAGCTAATGACGACGCGTTGACCTTTGCGGATTGTGAGTTCAGTACTCGTCCAATCAGCGGCAGCGAGTACACCTAAGCTTTTTTCAGTGACTGGGGTTTCGGTCGCATCCGGTTTTTTCGGAGTCGACGGGACAGGTTGGTACGGTTTTTCGGAACTACTATTATCGGTCAAGTGGGTGTCTTCGAAAATAATACTTTCAATGTCTTCAATAGCAATGACCATTCGTGAACTGGAACGCTTGGCGCTTAAATCAAGTAAGACGGTGAATTCACGATCATTGTAGGTGGAAACTTTACCCTTGATGACACTGCCATTTTTTAATTTGATAGTGTCGGCTAAGACGATGCCAGCAGAAAGAAGTAAAATACCGAGAAATATAGAAAATGATGGTCTGAGTTTCATTTGACCTCCCGAAAAATAGAATGAAAATTTACTGAAAGGGGGTTTAGGGTAATAGATTATCACAAGTCGTTTAGCTTTCAATCGTTCAGCTAAAACTTGAGCCAAAAATTATCTTTTTCTTGACGAGTTAAAATAAGTTTAATATGATCCGTTAGTTAGTTTAGCCCTTTGACTAATATTTAGAAATCTGGAGGATTTTAGTTTGATCCGTTTTCATTTAGTCAAAGGCATGTTGGTACTCTCACTGATGTCGTTCACTGTCATCGCGCAGGATTTTTCGCAAGCTGAAAAATATTCGCGAGACAGACAAGTCACTACTCTCACAACCACCGATTTAGTTAGTTCGCAGGATTTTGTTACCAAGGTTGTTGAAGTGCCTTCTGTCAGACAAAGAAAAGTCACTGACGTCAAACGTGGGAAAAAAGGATTTGAAGCTACACCATCAGTAGTTTCTGTGACAGGCTATTCTGCTTCTCAAATCAAAGCTGTCGCGAAGCCTGAAATAAATAATGGCGTGATGATGTCAACAGTTGCTGCCAGAAATATCACGGAAATTAAACCGATAGAAATTTCAACTAACAATCGGTCAATTGATTCGTTGATCGAAGCTGCTGCCGTCAGAAACGGCATTGATAAAAAGTTAATGATGGCGGTGATGAAGCAGGAATCAAGTTTTAATCCTCGCGCAACTTCCTACAAGGGAGCCTGCGGCCTGATGCAATTAATGCCTGCGACAGCGGCGCGATTCGGAGTTCGTAATATTTACGATCCCGAACAAAACATTGAAGGCGGCGCACGTTATTTGAGATTTTTGTTGGATACGTTCGGCGGCAGTGTAGAGCTGGCTTTGGCTGGTTACAATGCTGGGGAAGGCGCGGTCATGAAATATGGAAATCGCATTCCACCGTACGCTGAAACACAGGATTACGTTCGGAAAATTTCTGCGCATTACGCGAGATTAACGAATGGCGAATACACGAAAGTCGCAATGAGCACAGTGGCGCCGAGCGCTAAGCCGAAATTTACAGATATTGAAATCATTGCGAATGGTCGCACGATGACACAATTTTAATGAACTGAAAAAGTTCTCGATTTACCTCCCTCCTTCTCCTGCTTGATTCCCACGATTTTACATCGTGGGATTTTTTTTGATTG
>JAYTCQ010000414.1:0-12067 GCA_043736395.1 Blastocatellia bacterium
CGATTCCCTTGCTTGTTTGTCCCCGCCTGAAAATTCAGGCCGCTATAGGTTCTGCCTCAACCTCTATCCGTGCCCACCTCGGAATATCGTTTTAGGTGCGCCTCTTCCGTTTCGGCTACGCGAGCGTATTGTCATCGTTTTCGATCATTCAGCAAGCTTTTTTCTTACGCAACAGGCGTCAAGAGTTCGCGCTTGACCGTGAGGGTATTGAAGCTCTGCAGGAGCGCAATTCAATAGCCCGGGGCATCGCCCCGGGTCAATGATGCCGTGAAACACAAGCCCTGAAAGGGCGAGATACCGTTAAATTATTTCGCCCTTTCAGGGCTTATAAAATATTTACTCAGCTTCCCGGAGCGTTGCCCCGGGCTATTGGATTGCGCTCTTTCAGAGCTTAAAGGCATTTCTTCTTTCGCGCTCTATAAATACTGAACGTATATTTTCGATCAATCCCTAAAAGTAATGGTCGCGCTGTGAACCGTCGAAGTGTCCGGCGCGCATGCAACAGTTTTTGAAACCGACGATTCGAACCGCAGGGACACGGATCATTGCGACCGAGTTTTTCGAGCAGTTCTTTGTCGCCGTGAACGATGCGGATGCCGCGTTTGACGTTGGTTTCAGAAGGGAATCCCCGTCTGCGTTTGCTGCTTCGTTCGCTGAAAAAAGGATTCGTCAAAATTGGTTATTCTTGCCATATATACCTCAGCTTTTTTTATGCATTTCTTGCGAGTTGTTTTATTTGTAGCGTGAAGTAAAACCACGCTGAAGCGCAAGGGCACTAAGTTAAGGGAAACTTTTTCTACTAGCCCAGCCGTTCACGGCTGGGAAGCCTGACCATCAATCGCCCAGCCCGATTCATCGGGCTTACGCTGCGGCTTTAGCCCTTGCCTGTGGGCGCTGAAGCGCCGCTGGAAAGTCTATCTCTTCTCCCCCAGCCGTGAACGACTGGGCTAATGGAAAATCCACCATTCTCACAGTGCTTAACTTCATAACATTGCGCTGAAGCGTGTACTCCGAACGCCTGATTTCCACGTCTTCAATTATCACGGCGACAAGGATTTGAGAAACGTTTTTTTCTGAGCTACTGCCGTTGCCAGCAGGCGGAAATTGAATCCGCGACCTTCCGTATTGCTACGGACGCTCTTTCCATGTAGTTCCTCGGGCATTCGCCGTTAACAGGTAGGATAGGCGTCCCCGCCTGTCCACTTTTCACAACAAAAGTATTTTCTGAGACAAGTGGACAGGCGGGGACGCCTATCCTACCTGGGGCTGAGAACGCAAATTGTAAAAGAGCGGTAGTGACGACAAAGGAGCGTGAAACGTTGCTTGTTGCTCTATCTCCTGAGCTACTGCGCTTTCACGCAGGCAAGGATTCGCACCCTGCGACAGACAAGTTAAATGTAGTTCCACTGGCATTCGTCACCAGTTCACTAAAAAATTACGACGACAAGAATTGATGAAACGTTTACGCGCTCTACTACTGAGCTACTGCCCCATAAGTTTGGTGGAGCAGGCGGGATTCGCACCCGCGACCTCGATCGTTGAAGGATGTAGTTCCATCGGGCATTCGTCGTATAAATTGGTGGTCGGAAGTCGGTGGACGGTGGTCGGTAAAATACAATCCATTCCTTTCCGAACTCAAAACAATGGCGACAAAATCGGTGAGAGTTTCTCCCTTTCGGGGAGGCGGGATTCGAACCCGCTAAACCAATGTACTCCCAACCAGCATTCGCCAGAATTATTTTCAAAAATCAAAAGGCCGACAAGACAGATGACGCAATTGCGGATTTTAGATTGCGGATTGTGGGACGCATTGTTTTTATTCCGCACTCCCAAATCCGCAATCCGCAATCGCTAAAGGCTGACAGCCTCAATCACGCCGATCCAATGATCCGCGTTTAAGTTTCCTTTAGCGAATTCGGTGATCACGTCAAAGACTTGATCAGAGAATCCGCCAATGTTCAGGACGTCGGCGCTTTCTTTGCCCTGCGTAGTCGCATTCGGACAGATGTCAATACAGACCATCCGCGCGTTTGCGTTACGCATTTTGAACTGCGCCCATTCCTTCATCGTCGTCGTTGCGCCGTAGCGATTTGGGTCCATCCACGATTCGTTATCCGAAACGTAAATCACCAAATCACCAATCGCTTTGCGTTTGTTCAGTGCTGCCAACGGTGCGCTGCAATTAGTTCCACCCGAAGGCAGGTTCGCCAATTTTTGTGCATTCGTCATCACACTGTCACGCGGATTCAATGACGCTTTGACCACATCGTCCGAGAAGGGAATTACTTCCGCATTCGGATTTTTGCGCAGGATCGCGGCGGCTACGAGAGCGGCCACATCAATGCAACGAACCTTGCTAGTTGCGCCTTTTCGATAACCAGTCACAGGCGATTGCATTGACCCTGAAACGTCAGGACAAACGAAAACTTTTCCTTTGATCGACGGTACGTTGCCAATGGCAATTTCCATCGCATCCTGCAACGCATTGCGAACGATGCCGGGAACTTTTTGATCAGCATTCGTGTACGCCGTCATCAATTGATACGGGAACACACGAGCTTTTTTGATCGCGTGTTCATCGCTCAAACGATCCGCAATGATTTCGTCCATTCCGGCTTGCGCGAATACATCGTGACGCACAAACGTATTCAAATTCATTCGCGTCATTTGCCACGGAGCGGTACGCGCAATTTGTGCCCATTCGTTTTTGCTCAACTCCAAAGAAGTCAGCATCTGAAACGGAACGTTTGGCAATTCCGCACGATCTCCGTTTTTGAAACGTTCGTAATTTTTCACCAGCTGCGGCAAAGCGTCAGCGTTGATGTCGCGTCCGATGAAGTAACCGAATAATGCTTCACGGCTTTTGGTGTTCGGCGTCGGGTGAATCATTTTCACGATGTCAGCAAACGACGGATCGTTACCGATTGAAGCTTTGAAAATTTCTTCATCGTTGCGCGCCGCGAACCATTCACGGATCAAACGTTTTGGCGCAGAGCCGAGCGATTTACGACCGACCACACCAGAGCGCAAAATCTGTACGAACGTGCGCAGCATTTTTCCGTTATCAATGACACGGGGGAAAACAGCTTCGAGTAATTTCACATCGCGTACCGCGAGCACTGCGCACAGCAACGCGGGCATATCTTTCATGGAGCCACGCTGACGCGCAAAGATTGCAGTTTGCGCAATAAATTTCGGTTCCAGGTTCTGGCACAGCTCAATCACTTTGGCTAATTGCTCTTCGGCGTTCGCGTAAAACGTCGCATTCAAACATCCAGTCGAAGCGTATTGCGCGAGCGTATGTTTGGGTGTGAAGGCGTACGCCTGACCACGCGCTGCGTTGACAGCATCGGCTTTCGGCAGTAACTTACCGAGGACTGAGGTGAACAAATTCTTGTTTGCCATAACGTATGATTCCTTTCAGACAATTTTTGCTTTGGACATTACCTCTTTAGATTCTGCCGCCGCGTTTCATTCTGACGCTGTTATGTAATGCGAGGGCTGTGCCAGAGATGTAAGTCAGGGCGCGAATGAAGGGCAAAGTACTGATTTTATTGATGATTGATGGATTGAACGGGAAATTGCAGGGCAACTGGAAAATTCAATTACTGATATTAAAAAATACGAAACTAGAATATATTCTAAGCTTGATTTAGAATTTACCGAAAGGGAACTCCCATGACAAATTTCAACTGGCTCCTGGATGGAAGTATTGTCGGCGTTTATTTATTGATTACAATGATCGCCGGATTGATGGTGCGCAAGTACGTCGGCAAGGTTGAGCATTTCCTGGTTGCAGGACGCGAGATGGATTTATTTCTTGGCATCGCGTCGTTAGCGGCAACGGAATTCGGCATCGTGACGTGTATGTACACCGCGCAGAACGGCTTTCAGAAAGGCTTTGCCGGAGCAACTCCCGGACTTCTGATGGCAGCGGCAATGTTGATTGTTGGTGTGACAGGATTTTGCATCAAGCCGCTGCGCGATTCTGGCGTGATGACTTTGCCGGAATTGATTGATAAGAAATTCGGGCCAAACATTCGCTGGGCTTCCGGTGTAGTCATCGTCCTCGGCGGGCTTTTAAATATGGGAGTTTTCCTGCGCGTGGGCGGGCAGTTCCTAGTGCTGGTTTCGGGGATGAATGTTGGTTATTTAGAAGTGATGATGACGGCGTTATTGATTGGCGTCGCGGTCTACACAATTCTCGGTGGAATGCTTTCAGTATTGGTCACGGACTTTTTGCAATTCATTGTGATGAGTGTGGGATTGATTGCGGTGACGATTTTAATTTTGATGAATGTCGGCTGGGAAAGTCTGGTAGGCGCGGTCGAAAAAAATTATGGCGCAGGCGGTTTCAATCCGTTCGTTGGCGGCAGTATGGGATGGGGTTACGTGCTGGCGCAAGGCTTGCTGAATACTGCAGCGGTGCTGACGTGGCAGACTACAATTGCGCGTGTGTTGGCGGCGAAGGATACTGATACGGGAAGAAAAATTTATTCCAGAACGAGCTTCTTTTTTGTCTGCCGATTTTTGATTCCAGGCATTTGGGGAATTGCGGCGCTCGTCCATTTTGGCCCGATTGCAGATGACGCAATGGCTCTCGAAGCGATGCCGAAATATTTGGCGATTGCCGTGCCTTCGGGGCTGATGGGAATCTTAATTGCTGCGATGTTGGCGGCGGATATGTCAACGGATTCTTCTTATATGTTGTCGTGGGGAAGCGTGATTTACAACGACATCATGGCTCCGTTTCACAAAGGAAAATGGACGGACAAAAAAGGCCTATTGATTAATCGTTTCATCGTCGCGGCTATCGGTGTGTTCCTGCTGTTTTATGGACTTTGGTACAAAACCGAAGGCGGGTTGTGGGATTATTTGACCGTTACGGGAACAATTTATCTGGCGAGTATTTCCGTACTTTTAATTGCCGGATGTTATTGGAAGCCTGCGAATAGCTGGGGCGCGGCGGCGGCAATTTTTGTTGGTGCAGCGATCCCGATTACTTATTTGGTGATGCAGAAAAGTGATGGAATGAAAGAAATGGCAAAATCAATCGGACCAAATTATTCCGTCATTGCTGCTTTTGTTGGTGCGACATTGGCGATGATCATTGGTTCAATGCTGAAACCGAAATCTCAAAATATTTAGGAAAGGATTATTATGTCGAATCATTGGTTCTGGTGGGGCTTAACGATGGCATGCGTGATTTGGTACTCAACCGTCACCGTGTACGTCGCAATCAAGGGCGTAGCCGACATCAAAGGAATGCTCGGACGTTTGTCGGAAAATTACGGTGAAGATAAAGAATAAACCTGAGGCAGAAGCCCGACCGTCAGGAAGGGCTCAGTTTTCAACGTACACCCTTCGGAGTACGGATGCCCTCCCTGACGGTCGGGCTTCTGCCATAATTTTCTCATGCCACAAAAACGAACAGTAGTTTTTGGAATCCTTGGAATTCAAAAAGATTCCGGCAAAGGGGTTGGACGTTGGGAAAAATGGCGTCCGACGATTGCGCTCTGTTCGCACGAAGATTTGCTCATCCATCGTTTTGAATTATTAATCCAGCCGACTCATCACGAATTAGCCAAACAAATTATCGCGGACGTCAAAGATGTTTCGCCTGAAACTGAAATCAAAACGCATCTATTGAAATTTGATGATGCGTGGGATTTTGAAGAAGTCTATGGGCAGCTGCATGATTTTTTTCGTAACTATCTTTTCAAGCCAGATAAGGAAAATTATTTAGTTCACCTTTCGACGGGAACGCATACTGTTCAGATTTGCCTGTTTTTATTGACTGAATCACGTCATTTACCCGGACAGTTAATTCAGACTTCGCCGCCAAAATATCGTCGCGGAAAAGTCAGCGATCCGGGGACGTATAACATCATTGATCTTGATTTATCGAAGTATGGTCTTCTGACTTCGCGCTTTCAGCAGGAGCAAAAAGAAGCGACTTCATTTTTAAAATCCGGCATCGAAACGCGCAACAAAAAATTCAATCAATTAATTTCGCGTATCGAACAAGTGGCGATTGCTTCACGCGATCCATTGTTATTGATGGGACCAACCGGAGCCGGAAAATCACGGCTGGCAAAAAGAATTTTTGCTTTGAAAAAAGCACGTCATCAGATGAGCGGAAATTTTGTCGAAGTGAACTGCGCTACGATTCGTGGAGATGGTTCGATGTCGGCTTTATTCGGACACATCAAAGGCGCGTTCACAGGTGCTCTTAATCAACGCGACGGGCATTTACGTTCTGCTAATAATGGGGTTTTATTTTTAGATGAAATTGGTGAGCTTGGATTAGACGAACAGGCGATGTTACTTCGTGCACTCGAAGATAAAGTATTTTTGCCGCTTGGTTCTGACAAAGAAGTCAAAAGCGAATTTCAATTGATTGCCGGAACGAACCGCGATTTATCGGAGCGCGTACAAACTGGAAAATTCCGTGATGATCTTTTAGCGCGAATAAATTTATGGACGTTTACCCTGCCGTCATTGCGTGAACGCAAAGAAGACATTGAACCGAATTTGCAATTTGAATTGGATCAATTCGCTGAACGCAACGGTAATCGTGTGACATTCAGCCGTGAAGCCCGCAATCACTTTATTAAATTCGCAACGTCGAACGAAGCCAGTTGGAATGGGAATTTTCGTGATTTGAATGGCGCGATTATTCGGATGGCTACATTCGCCGAAAGCGGCAGAATTTCTGTGGAAGTCGTGAACGAAGAAATCGAAAGACTATGCGCAGCGTGGCAAAATTCCGGCGCGACTTTTGGCGAAGGGTTGGAAAATTTGTTAGCTGAAAATGTAATTGCTGAACTTGATTTATTTGATCGAATGCAGTTGCTGAACGTGATTGAAATCTGCCGTGAATCGCGTTCACTTTCAGAGGCCGGACGCAAACTGTTTCACTCTTCGCGCGAACAGAAAAAAACTGCGAACGATGCAGATCGGTTAAGAAAGTATTTGATGCGATTTGGATTGAATTGGGAAGGCATTAAAGAATAGACCGCCGATGACGCGGATTAAGCGGGTAGGAACAGTACAGAGAGCGGTAGCGACCTGGTAAATGCCACGAGTTACCAGGTCGCTACCGCTCTCTGTACCGTTCCTATTTCCTGCTTCCAGGTTTTATCGCCGTCGTACCTTCCTTACACATCGGACATTCTTCCGCTTTATAACTCGGCACTTCTAGTGTAGCCAGCGCGTGGCGAGGGACGCCTAAATCAACTGCGCCGTTGCTGCGATCAATTAATGAGCCTGCACCCACGACGACTCCGCCAAGCGCATTGACGACTTCCATGACTTCGCGTGTAGAACCGCCGGTGGTGACGACATCTTCTACGACAAAACATTTTTCGCCGGGAGCGATTTGAAATCCGCGCCGCAGCGTCATGACTTCTTGTCGTTCGGTGAACAAGGCGCGTACGCCGAGGGCGCGTGCGACTTCGTGCGCGACGACTACGCCGCCGAGCGCGGGAGCTATGACTAAATCAATTTGTCCGATGCGTTCGTCGGCTTTGGCTTTGGCGGCTAATTCGGAGCAGAGCTTTTCAGCGGTTGAGGGATGTTGCATGACTAAGGCGCATTGCAAATAACGCGAACTGTGCAGGCCGGAGGAGAGCAGGAAATGTCCGGTGAGTAACGCGCCGCTATCGGAAAATATTTGTAGAACTTCTTCGTTGGTCATATTAATTATTTAGACAGGATTAACAAGATGAACAAGATTTAAAATCTCATCAATCCTGTTCATCATGTTAATCCTGTCTAACTCTCTTCGAATTTCTTAACGACGAGCGCCGAATTCTTCGACCCGAAGCCGATACAATTACACAGCGCAGTTTTAATTTCTCCCGCACGTGATTTGTTTGGAACATAATCCAGATCGCATTCGGGATCAGCTTCGTCAAGGTTGATCGTTGGCGGAATAAACCCGTTCATCATTCCGCCAATTGTGGCGGCTAGGCCTGCGGCTCCAGATGCGCCTTGTGGATGTCCGATTAAAGATTTCGTCGCGCTCATCGGAATTTTGTACGCCGTATCGCCAAACGCAATTTTGATGGCGCGTGTTTCGATGCGGTCATTCAAATCCGTCGCTGTACCATGAAGATTGATGTAATCAATTTCATCAATCGAAACTCCGGCGTCGGCAAGAGCCATTCCCATTGCTCGCGCAGGTTCGATTCCCGATTCGTCTAAGCGTACACGATGATGCGCATCGCAGGTCGAACCGTAGCCGATAATCTCAGCGTAAATTCTGGCTCCGCGATTGACGGCGTGTTCGTATTCTTCCAGGACGAAAAGATAAGAGCCTTCGCCCACGACAAATCCGTCGCGTCCTTTGCAGAATGGACGGGAAGCGCGATGTGGTTCTTCATTCCATGAAGGCGTCATCAGTCTCATCATACAGAAGCCAAGCATGATGCTGTGCGCGAGCGGAGCGTCTACGCCGCCAGAAAGAATGGTTTTGATTTTCCCCAGTTGAATATTTTGGACAGCATAATTCAACGCATCCGTAGAAGAAGTGCAGCCCGTCGAAACCAGATGGCTGAATCCTTTTAATCCGTAGGCCATGGAAATCTCGCTGGGCAGGGAACCAGGCGTCGCCGTGGGAATAGAATAGATGCTGGCTTTTTTGGCTTCGTTTTCAAAATAGTAGCGATACTGTTTCTCAACAAAACTTAAACTTGCGCCACCGCTGCCAAGGACTACGCCAATGCCGCGACGATCATCCAGTTCCATTTCTTTAGGATTTATTCCCGCATCTGCAAAAGCTAAGCCTGCTCCGGCGATTCCGTACGCGACTGCGGGGGAAACGTGCTGGCGATCTTTGGGGGGGATGAAATCATCTGCATTAAAGTTCCTGACTTCGCCGGCGATCCGCACAGGTAAATCAGAAACATCGAATCTGGTAATGGGGCTGACGCCGCTGATGCCTGCTTGAATGGATTGCCAGTAGGCGTCTTTACCGGGACCGTACGGGCTGATGCTGCCGATTCCGGTGATAACTACGCGACGTAGCATTTGATTGGATGCCATATTGTATTTGGACCTCAGAATTAATGGATATACGATCTGCCAAATATACAAGCTAACATCTTTCACTGCAAAATGATTGGGAATGAAAAACAAGAATTTAGGTCAAATCTATCATAAAGTACTTATGTAAGAACTTATGTCAACGTTTGATTACACTAATCTAGTGTGTAATCAAACGTTGACTGTGACAAAAAACGTCTGTCATCTTTTGGAGACACTAGAATAGGGGCAAGGGGCAAGTTGATAGGGATAAGTAAGATGTGTTTGATCGTAATTGCATTGTTTTTAATAGCTTAGGTGTTCTGTGCGAATTGTTGCGGAGTTGTGGCACGACCATTGCATTACCTATAGCGTAGACGAGAGATGAAGAAGATAAAAAAGAAGTTCTTTGATTATTAATCTTTAAAGTTTCTTTCGTAGCAGGGAAAGCGTTTCTTGAAGCGCAGATCCTCCTCACACCTAATAAACACCTCACTTGGTTATTAGATGGATTTGAGGCTCGGAACGCTCTCCCGGCTATTTTCTGCCAATCAGGAAAGCGCATTGGATTATTTACGCATTTATAATAATCCTCACACTTTTGCTGATAGTTCTTCACCAACTATCAGCAATGATTCTCACTCCAATGCGCTCTCCTGTAAGATTTTTGAATTAGGAGTTTTGCTCCTCTTGATTTTGTAGCTGCTTTCTAGAAAGGACACGGGGGTCGGATTTTAGTTGCAGTTACATACTTCGATTCGCAGGTCGCGCTAATTTGGAGAACGGGGCACACCACATTAGCGTGGCTTGTGAATCGGAACTAAACAAGAGTTGAGCAGGCTGATAAAAAGTTTGAAAAGGTTTTTAGGTAAGGCATCCCAGGCCGAACCCGCTACCAGATAAGCAGACCCCAAATCTGACTTACAGTGGCATTGAGCCTCTCCCAGAAACGACCGCTATTAGGATTCTTCCTGCTTAGAATCCGGGAGGCTCACAAGACAAAAGCCAGCAATGGCGTTAAAATTGTCCTCACCCCAGCAGCAGATAAGCTTTTAGCGAATCTGCTGCTTTTGCATTTGGGGTGAAATTTTTCAACTTCAAAATATCGAAGCACTTATTTTTTCAATTTTAGGACAATGATCGTTCCGATAACCGTGACCGGCTCACAGACCTTTTTGATCATCGTGACATACGGATGATTTGCCTGCGGGCTCGTCGTATTCAGGATCGCATAAGTCATATTTCTTTCATTGAAGAGACGCTTCGCATCAGCCTCGGTCTTAACCGCCAAAATGGCAGGCTCGAAAGTGAAATTTGTCCAATTGTCATAAAGCGGATCAGCCATCAATCCAGCCGCTCTGGATTCCCCAATGACAGCCACGGGTGTCCGATCCGCATTAATACCATTTACAAATTCGACAGCATTACGCAATGGCAGTTGTTGCGTTAAATATTCGCGACGATGATCTTCGCTTAAGAGCGTTTGCCACGGGAAGTCGTAGTAAAACGAGTTTGCATTCAGAAACCACAAATTCAGAAAGATCACGAAGGCTGCTACCAGCGTCAGCCCGTGCTTCACGAAGCCGCCTTTCTTTTCACCGAAGGTCATCAGCAGGCTTAGCACTGCGATCAACATCACGGCTGCTGGAAAGACATATCGAATATACGCCGTTGAGCGAAATGCCAGAACAATTGAAATGACACCCACAAAAAGCACGACTGCGCCACGCCATTGACGGCTCGCAAAGATCAGCGCCACCGTCGGCAAAAGTAACAGCAGCCATTGAAATCCAGCCGCGCCCGCATTTGCTTCCGCGTATTTCCCGGTATGAAAAGTCACTTGATACAACAAATCCCAAGTGACGCCTGTGCCGAAGGCTGGCTGCGTAAAATTTTGCTGATGCCAGAAAGGAGAATGGAAGATTCCATTGAAAAAAGGAAAAACCGGATTGCCGGTGATGAGCCAGGCTCTGGTGTAAGGCACCGCGCCGAACGTCACGAACGCCACCATGCTAATAAGCAAAGCGGGCATCCAGCGGCGCTGAAGCCAGGTTTTAAACCTCAAAATGAAAATAATACCAAGCACTGGCAGGATCGTAAAAGTCACTGCTTTAGCGGCTAACGCGCAACCTAATAAAATTCCAGCTAATTTTAAATTTGTATTATTTCGCCTGCTGGCAAAACAAGCTTTGAGGATGGCAAAAGCCCCAACCAGCACAAATCCCGCCCAGATTGGCTCAATAAACATTGACGTACTAACTGCAAAAGTCAGCGGCGTAGTCAGAAAAATCAACATCGTCCATCTGGCCCCATCCTGGCTACTGCCCATCCACAGTGCCAGCTCACGCGTCTGCCAGACTGATACCAAAATAAAAGTGGTATTAATTAATCGTGACGCAGTCTCGCCACCGATTAAATAACCAATCGAAAAAATCCAATCCCCCAGCATCGGAGTCACGGCCCATACATAAGTCGTCACGTCGAATCCCCATTTATGCCGATTGGCCATTTGGGAAGGCACAAACAGGTGCATCCAAAGCGCATCAAAACCTAATTCTGGCATGAGAGCGACAACAAAATGCAGCAGCAAAACGGCAGCTATTGCTGCATCCAGCCAGTTTACCTGACGTGATCGCTTCAGACGCCGTTTCGTCAATGCTGCCCATTGCAGCAAAATACGTCTGCCCAACACGAGCGGCAACGCCAAACCTACGGCGTAAGGAATCGGATAGTTGATTGGCCAGTGCGCGAGCAATCCCACAACGAAGCCATAAACACCCGCACCAACCAGAAAGGACGCAATTCCATGACAACCTCTCGCACCTAAAGCGCGCAACAACCAACGACCTAATAAAATTGCCGACAACACAAAACACAGCACGACAAATAATGGCCAAATCGAACGGCTTGCGAGTGCCAACAGGACAGCCAGGGTGCCTCCGATAATGAACGGAGATTTGCTCAAGAACCAGCTGCTGCACCAGATAAGTACCAGCGATCCGGCGAGGAAAATCAGGCAGTCAATTAAAATATAAAAATT
>JAYTCQ010000415.1:0-24554 GCA_043736395.1 Blastocatellia bacterium
AATGCTCGCCATGGCCTTGGAACGTTTTCATTATCTCAAACTTGGGTTTAATGCGAACTCTTCCTGAAACCCCTACAAGATTAGCCTATGCCAACCCCACTTGACTCCAGTTTTTCTAGTGCATTAACAGCCCTGTACTCTAATGACATTGCACCTTTCCCAAACCATTTGGAAGGAGACGCAGAATAGCCGAGGGTCCAATAGCGTAGATAAGGTCTTTCCTCTGCGAGCCATTTCCCCCAATGATCGCATTGATCTGAAGGAGACCAAGTTGTAAATAAATCGCCACCCATCCCATGAACAAAAATCACATCACCATGTGGTTCTTCAACCGAATTATCATTAAGCGGTTTGAGCGAAATGTCTTCGCTGCCTGTGGAAGATTTAGAGTCAAACAACTTACATAGCCATCCAAAGAATTTTTCCAAAGCTCCAAAGATTTTTTTAAGCATAGTCCTCCAAATTATTAGTGATAGCTCTTAAGTATCAAACAGGAATAACGCCCAAATCATATTACCGTCGGCGCATTAATAGACGCTGTTGCCTATGGTGTGAAAAGTTTTGCCCGAAGGCGAGAGGGCTTGCGGCTCCCGTTTTCCATGGTTCCGCCAAGCTTCACCACCGACTAATCTCCCATGTCCCTCCAAGGCAAATTTCGGAAATTCTTTTTTCTCGAAATCTATTCCTAACCAATAAACTCCGCCACCAGCCGATTCAGCTTCTGCGGGTTTTCCAGAAACATGAAATGCTGCCCGCCTTCGTCCGCCTCAAAGATTTCCAGCCGCGCATTCGGAATCTGGCTGGCGATCCATTCCACGCTGCGCCACGGCACGAGGCTGATGCGTCCGCCAATGACCAGCGTTGGGAGATTGATGCGCGGAATAATGCTGCGCCAATCCTGATGGCAATGGTTGTAGAGCAAGGCCGCAGCGTGTTTGAGTGGTAACTGCACATTACAAGCGTGAATCCATTGCTTCAGATCAGCGGGACAATCAGGCGTCAGCATGCCGTTGATCAAATTCACGCGGGCGGCTGCTCCGTCCGGGCCAGCGAGGGCATTACAAAGTTCGGTGATGGCTTCGGGTGGAAGAATGCCCCCCGCATTCGCCAATTCCTCCGGCGACCACGCCGGATTGCTGGCGACAGAGGCGGCTTCATCTACCATCACCAACTTAGTGAGTCGCTCTGCGCCGAATAATTCCCAATAAGCCCAGATGATAGAACAGCCCATCGAATGCCCCATCAGCGTGACGTTTTCCAGCTTGAGTTCGGTCAGGAATTCATGCACGTCTTTCGCCAGCCGATGCACGCTATAACCGTATTCCGGCTTGTCGGAAGCGCCGTGTCCGCGTAGATCAAGCGCGAGACAGTGATAGTTTGCGCTCAACTCCTGGATTTGAAATTTCCATTGCTCCGCCGTTTGCGACCAGCCATGAATCAGCACCAGCGGCGCACCGGAACCGGCTTCGAGATAACTGAGCCTGACCTGATCGCTGGTGACAAAAGATTTGGTGTTCATCTGTTTTTCCAGTTAAGCAAAATCGTTATGTTTGTTAATCGCTCAATTGAGTTGATCTTTGTGTGACTACGCCGCCAACATCGCCGCCACTTTTGCGGTATCGTCCATGGCAATGATCTGTGCGATTTTGCCTGCTCGGCAGGTCACGAGATGATGCGGATTGGTCTCAAATTCTTTTCCAGTGGCGCGGGCTTTATATCGTCCGTGCAGAATGACGGCAGTTTTATCGCCCTGTGCAATGAACTCCTGTGCGCCAAATGACTGAAACTCTAATGCCTGGGCAAGGCGAGTCAGGCATTGCATGATTTGCTCTTGTCCCTGAAAGGTTCCAGCCCAGGGAATCACGTCAGATGACCCAATGAATTTGTACTCCGCATCCTCCGTCAGGAGCGAAAACAGCGTAGGCATATCGCCTTTGGTGAAGGCATCGTAGGCGGCTTGGATCGTTTTTACATTCTCTTGTTCATTCATGAATTTCTCCAATGATTTTGCAATTACGGATTATTGTTTTTGTCAGGTCACAAGGGACTGAATCCTAAGCCGGAATCACGCCAAGTTGTTTCAGCATTCCCAGCGTATCCCAGATCGAATGTTCTGCAATCATCTTCCCATCGGCGAATTGATAGACACTGGTATCTTTGAGGTTGAGGGTTCTTCAAAATAATTTAATTTCCTCACCTGCGCTTTGTCTGGCGTAGCAAGCTGAATTACAATGTCGCTCATCTCCCCTAAAGCATGTGATTTACTAAGATTTTCCTGAGGTTGATACGATACTCAGCATTACGGTATCTGTCCTTAACGTTAATCTAAATTTTTCTAAATGAATTTCTAAAGGCGTATATGACGATTTGGAAACGGGAAGTCTATGAATTTGCCGAGTTTCAGTTTGACTCGCATCGGCCACGGTTATACCGAAATGGCGAGCCAATCTTATTGCCGCCGAAGTCACTCGCGGTGTTGTGTGCCTTGCTGCAAAAGCCGGGGCAGCTTGTCGAACGTGACGAGTTATTGCGTACCGTGTGGGGCGAGTCATTTATTGAAGATGCGAATTTGACGGTAGCGATTTCGACGCTGCGCAAGACTTTGCGACATAACGGCGATCAACCTATGATCGAAACGATCTCGCGTCTCGGCTACCGTTTTACTGCGGTTGTTCGGCAAAGTGGGAAGCTACATCAACACCCGCGTATTTCAATTCCCGCGCTATCTCGTAATGTCGTAGGCCGTGAAAAGGAATTAACCAGTTTACGCCATGGACTAGACTCAGCTCGCAATGGACGCGGGAGCATGCTATGCATCACAGGTGAGCCGGGTATCGGCAAAACGACAGTGGTCGAAGATTTCTTAACTTCGCTCACGCCCGCCGATGCGCAGATCTCGCGAGGACGTTGCGCCGAACGCTTAGCGGGTACTGAAGCCTATTTACCTATTCTTGAAGTTCTTGCCGCACTACTAAATTCTTATCACGAAACAGCACGCTTAATGGAGGAAGTCGCGCCAATTTGGTATGCGCAAATTGCTCCCGTTGCCACTTCAAAAAATTCCCTGACGGTTGATTACAAAATTGTTTCACAAGAGCGGCTGAAGCGTGAACTGCTTGCCTTTTTTCAAGCTCTCACGCAAGCGCAGCCGTTGGTATTATTTTTCGATGATTTGCATTGGGCTGATGTTTCGACAGTAGATGTTCTGGCATATCTGGCAGCGAATTTTATGGAGCTGCCGATACTAATTGTCGTTACGTATCGGCCTACAGAATTGCTGCTGGCGAAACATCCATTTGTCTTACTCAAACCGGATTTACAATCACGCGGAATTTGCCAAGAACTGCACCTTGAGTTCCTCACCAGTCAGGAGATGGAATCCTATCTGGCGCTGGAGTTCACTGGTCATCAATTTTCGGCGGAGTTTCTGAAATTGATCTACTCAAAAACAGAAGGTAACCCTTTGTTTATGGTTGATCTGCTGCATTACCTGCGCGATCGCAGCGCAATTACAGATTCGAGCGGAGCGTGGGAGCTAGTGCAACCATTGCCCGAAATCGAACACGAATTGCCGGAATCAGTGCGCGGGATGATCGAACGTAAAATTGCGCAACTGAGCGAAAAAGACCACGAGCTGCTGCTCGTCGCGAGCGTCCAGGGTTATGAATTTGATTCGGCAGTCATTGCTCAGGTATTAAAAATTGACGCTGACGAAATCGAGCATAGATTGGAAGAAATAGAACACGTGATTGAGTTAGTGAGACTGGTCAGCGAAGAGACCTTTCCCAATGGAACACTTACATCACGCTTTCGATTTGTTCACGTGCTTTATCAAAACGAGCTTTATGCGAAATTGCGAATAACGCGACGGACAGCGCTCAGCGGAGCAGTGGCGCAAGCTCTACTTGAATTCCACGGCGAGCAGATTTTCAGGCACGCCGCAAAACTAGCGAACTTATTTGAAGTGGCTCACGATTATTCAAGGGCAGCGGAATATTTTGCAATTGGCGCGCGCGCTACCGCACAAATCAATGCTCATCGCGAAGCGGCGGAGATGTTACAACGGAGCCTGTCAGCCCTTCGTGAATTACCGCTATCGCCGCTCCGCGATCAACATGAAATTGGGCTGCAACTCGCTTTGGGGCTTTCACTACAATCAGTGCAAGGCTGGACATCTGTTGAAGTAAATGAAGCTTTCGGTCGAGCATATAGCTTATCTCAGCAGTTTAGGAATGACTCTAATCTTCTTGCCGCGCTGATCGGGATAGGCCTCTATCGCGCTATCCGCGCTGAATATGAATTGGCTCGTGAACTATCTACTCAATTCCTCCCATTAGCGCAGCAGGCCAACGAACCTCTTTTGTTTACAGTTGCCCATTTTGGTTTAGGCGCGATAAATCTGTATCAGGGGGAACTCATAGAAGCGCGGCAACAATTCGAACTGGCCTTAACTTACTACCAACCAAGTCGGCATCAGGAATACCTTGCTTTCATTAATGAAGATGTTGGTGTCATGACATATCGTTGTCTGAGTCAATGCCTGTGGCTAAGTGGCTATGTAGATCAGGCTCTGGAAAGAGCTAACGAGGCGCTGAAGCTGGCGGGGCAGCTGAATCACCCCTTCAGCCTTGGTGGAGCCCATCAGTCGGTGCACTTAATTCATTTTTTTCGCAGAGAATGGAAACAATGCCAAGATCATTGTGAAGAGGAAATTAAGCTTGCGCAGGATTATGAACAAGGCAGCAACCTGCGATTTGCCTGGATCTATCAAGCTATCGCATTAGTGTATCAACAACCAGTTGAGTCAGCGATTGACCAAATTCGACTTAAAATTGACAGCGTCATGGAAATTGGAGAGATGCATACCCGTTCAATGCTTCTTACGACCCTGTCTGAATTGTATGAAATGTCGGGGCAAGCAGGCAAAGGGATAGATTCAATCAATGAAGCCCTGCAATTTACCACACACACCGGTGAACATTTTTATGAGCCGGAAATCTGGCGAGTTAAAGGCTTACTGCTATTGCAGGATAAAGCTATTAATTCTGAGGCTGAAGCCGAAAGTTCTTACCAAAAAGCGATTGCTATTTCACAACAACAGAATGCGAAATCTTTGGAGCTACGCGCCGCAACCAGCCTTGCACGTTTGTGGCAACGGCAGGGCAAGACAGCAGAAGCCCTGGACATGCTAGGGGAGATTTACAACTGGTTCACCGAAGGCTTCGCCACGGCGGATTTGCAAGACGCGCAGACGTTGCTGAAGGAATTACATTGAAAACTAATCTTACCGAAATCAACAGACGTTACGTGTTCAGTCTTCAAGTTGCTGATTAGTAAAATCTGAACTTCTTACAAAAAATGAAGGCGAGACCCGCTCGCCTTCTTGTGTTTAATTTAAAGAAAATTCCTACCTATTCGACGCTGTAGCTCCCGTCGCATTTTTTACGTGCTTGTCGAACCAGCTAATCATTTCATACAACGTATGTTCAATTGATTCACGTGCGGCATAACCGTGTGCTTCAAAGGGTAACGTCACATAGCGCACGTTGCCGCCGTTGCCTTTTAGTGCTTGGTAAAAACGGTCGCTTTGAATCGGATGCGTGCCGGTGTTGTTGTCGGCTTCGCCGTGAATCAAAAGGATAGGCTCTTTCAATTTGTTGGCGTGCATGAACGGTGAGACTTTGGCGTACATGTCAGGAGCTTCCCAAAATGTGCGGCGTTCGCTTTGAAATCCGAAGGGCGTCAGCGTGCGATTGTAGGCTCCGCTTCGGGCGATGCCAGCGCGGAAGAGATCACAATGCGCGAGTAAATTCGCGGTCATAAATGCGCCGTAGCTATGTCCACCGACGCCGACGCGATTGCGATCTGTGACGCCCATTTCGACGGCTTTATCAATTGCAGCTTGGGCGCTGGAAACAATTTGTTCGACGTAGGTGTTGTTCATTGTTTCCGGCGTACCGACTACGGGCATGGTCGTGTTGTCCAGTACGGCGTAACCTTGCGTGGCAAAGAATAAATGCGACATTCCGCCAATCGTCGTGAAGCGATTTGTTGAGCCACTGACTTGTCCTGCCGTGCTCGCATCGCCGAATTCCAACGGATACGCCCAAACAACGGTAGGCAATGGCGTACCGACTTTGTAATCGGCAGGCAAATACAACGTGAAGGAAAGGTCTACGCCGTCGGCGCGTTTGTATTTCACTAATTGTTTTTTGATACCGCGAATTTGTGGCGTTGGATCGGTAAAATTCGTCAAAGATTTTGGGGCGGAATTATTAGCCGAACGCAGGAAATAATTCGGTGGTTCGGATTGGCTTTCGCGGCTGGTGATGAATTGTTTGCCATCGGCGCTGAGCAAGGCTTCGACATTTTCATAATGCGTTTCATCGCAGCGGAATAGCCGTTCGGCTTTGAGTGTTTGCAAATTGAAGCGATCTAAAAACGGACGATCTCCCTGCGGCGATGCACCCTGTCCATCAAGGAAAATGTTGTCGCCGTCCATCATCACGGTGCGATGCCCGTTCGGCAAAATCTTCGTCATCGGCGTGCCCGGATTGCGATAACGATCCTGCATAGATAAATCAAAAATCACGCGCGGCGTTTGTGAAAGATCGTCGGCATTCAGTAAAAATGTACGCGTCCAGCGGCGATTGCGATCAAAATCTGACAGCATTGTCATCCCATTTTTCTCTCCAAACATCACACGCATCATTCTGAATTCAGTTTTAAAAATTTCCGTTGGCTGCCCTGAAAATGGGGCTTTCAGTGTCAGTAAATGATCGTGATGCGGAACTTTCTTTTTGATGTCGCCGCCGTCAAGCGCTTCTGTCCACACCAGCGTAGCCGCTTCGGTCGGACGCCATTGCAGGTTACGCGCTCCCGTCATTACGCCTTCAATCGGCACTTGATCGGCGAGAGGTACGCTGGCGACTTTATGAATCAATTTTCCGCTGCGATCAATGACTTCAATTTCTTTTGGGAAGGCGTTGGCAGGATTTAGATACGAATACGGTTTTTGAATTCGTGAAATTAAGATGTGTTGTCCGTCGGGAGCAGGATCAACATTGGAATAAATCGCAGGCTTGCCGAGCAAATTTAACTTGCCGCTTTTCGTGTCTACGAACGCGAGCTGCGAGGAAGCGTAATAATCAAACAAGACTTCATCGTGCGCATTTTTCAGCAAATCCTGATAGGTGGCGGCGGGAGTCGCTTTGCCAAAATTTTCTTGAATTGTCGGGCCGACCGGAACTTTCGGAGCAACGGGAGCGGCACCGCGTTTGCTGTCTACGAGCTGTACGAGCAATGTTTTTGCATCCGGCATCCATTGCAACGGTTCGCCCAAAGCGGCGTTGATTTGCACGTCTTTGATTTTTGTTAATTTGCCGGAAGCGACATCGCTGATCCACAATTCAATTCCTGTCGAGGTTGTATTCGTCACCGCGAAAGATTTTCCATCCTGCGCCCACGTGATGGAGCCGAGTTTGGCGTTCGCGGGAACTGATAATTTTTGTTCTTTTCCGTCGCTGAGATTTTTTAGTGTTAGCCCTGTGATCGTGACTCCGATGCGTCCGGAGCGGTGCGTACCGTTCGTATTGGGATTTATGCGATAGCCTGCCAGCCGCAGCATTGGCTCCGCGAATTCTGCAATCGCCGGATAGCGTTCATTCGCTAGCAACAACATTTTATCGTGCGCGGGACTGATCGAAACCATCGAAGGAGAAGTCGCGTTGAGGACGTCCTGGACGGCTTTCGGTGGTTTTTGATAAGCAGTTTGGGCGAAGGTAGAAAGGCTGAAAATGACAAGCAAACAGAAAATGATGCGTGATCGGAATTGCATGGGGAAAAACTCCTGAAACAAAGATTGTGAATTGGAAGAAACGGTGAAAAAGAATTCTAGCAGATGCCTGATCGCAACAGAATATCGCAAAGTTGTGGAATGACTTTTCTTCCGTGAATATTTATCCTGAGCGGATTTTTGCAAGCGCGTCGTGATATGCTAATTAATATTTACAATTACACGATTTTCAAAAGGTGAATTATGAGATTTGTCTTGTTACTGATGCTGTTGCTGGCTCCGATGACGCCGGCGCAAAATACGATGCAAAGCGATGAAACGATTGTCGTGGAGTATTACTACAAAGTGAAATGGGGCTACACCGATGAATTTTTGCGGCTCTTCAAGAAAAATCATTTGCCGGTTTTACAGGAGCAAATTAAATCCGGACGGCTCACGCGGGTCAAAGTCGAAAAGCCGCGCTATCACGCTACGGAAGATGCGCGATGGGATTTTCGTGTGACGATTGTTTTTAAGAGCGCGGCGACGGCTTTTATGCCAAGTCCTGAAGCGGAAATCGCGAAACGGATGTATCCCGATCAGGTGACTTTCAAGAATGAAGAGCAGCGCAGATTTGAGATTTTAATTTCTCATTGGGATGTGCCGATTACGACGGTTCCAGTGGAGTAATCGCTAAACCAGAAGAATAGACCGCCGATGACGCAGATGGAGCGGATTTACGCTGATCTGATCCGCGAAGACCCGCATGATCCGTTTTATCGGCGGTCTATTTGTCTGAATTTGATTCAAAATGTTTCTATCACGCCTCGAAGCAATTAACTTTCGCAATCTTTCCGGCGCACTGAATTTTTCACCCGGATTAAACGTCATTTACGGACGCAACGCGCAGGGCAAGACGAATTGGCTGGAAGCCATTTATCTGCTCGCGACGACCAAATCTTTCAAGACTTCTCAGCCCAAAGAAGCTATCAATTTCAGAGCCGACGAATTCATCGCAGATGAAGCGATTTTGCGCGGTTCCGTCCAGCTTGGACAATACAATCGCGACATTCAATTGCTCCTGACCAAAACTACTAAACAGACTTTTGTGAACGGGAGAAAAGAAGCGATTGTCCGTTATTTGGGCATTCTTGATGCGATCGCTTTCACTGCCGAAGACATGGAGGTCATTCGCGGCGGGCCTGAAAATCGGCGACGTTTTGTGGATCGGGGGTTAGTCGCTACGACGCCGTCTTATTTGAATACTTTATCGGAATACAACCGAGTCCTGAAGCAGAAAAATATTCTGTTGCGGGCGGCTTCGGATTCGGAAGAACCATTGAAATTTTTGCCGTTGATTGAACCGTGGAATGATCAGTTGGTTTTGTTCGGGACGGCGATTCATGAGGCGCGGAGTGCTTATGTCGAAAAGCTGATAACAGCTCTGCGTCCACAGCTTTTTCAGAACGAGTCTATTACGATTCGCTACAAGTCTTCGCTGGAAGGCAAAGGCGATTTGAATGAGTACGCCAAGGTCATGCAGGAGCGTCTGGAGCATCATTTTCAGAATGAAATCAGGTCCGGGTACGCTTTGGTCGGGCCGCACCGAGATGATGTGGAGATTTTGTTTGACGGATACGATATATCGCGGTTTGGCAGCTCCGGTCAGCAGCGATCTGCCCTGCTGATACTTGATCTTGCGCAGCTAGTGGTTTACCATGACGTGTTGGAAGATTACCCAGTTTTTATACTTGATGACATAGATGCCGAGCTTGATCGAAATCGCATTGAAATCCTGCTCGACACCCTCGAAGGGAACTCGCAAGTTTTTATTACAACCTCGAAACGTGCCCTCGCGCAACATTACCGCCAGCGTGCCAACACAATTGAAATCGCCAACGGAAAAATTGTTGAAGCAGGTTTTGAACCGTTAGTGTAACTGTAAGAAAAGAAACGAAATAAAATATGAGTGAAGGAAAAAAGAAGTCCAAAGAACAAGAGTATGATGCTGATTCAATTCAGAAACTAGAAAGTCGCGATGCTGTCCGCTTGCGACCCGGAATGTATGTCGGTGACAAGGACGAAAATGGCTTGCATCAGTTGGTTTACGAGGTCGTAGACAACTCTGTAGATGAAGCTCTGGCCGGATATTGCGATCTGATTAGCGTGATTATTCATTTGGATAATTCCGTCACCATCGAAGATAACGGGCGAGGCATTCCGGTTGGCATGCACGAGTCCGGCGTTTCCGCCGCCGAAGTCGTCATGACGGAATTGCACGCGGGTGGAAAATTCAACAGTAATTCTTACAAGGTCTCCGGTGGATTGCACGGCGTCGGCGCGGCTTGCGTTAACTTTTTGTCGGAATGGCTGCGCCTGGAAATCAAACGTGAAGGCGGAGTTTACGAACAGGAATTTCGAACCGGAATCCCTGTGGCTCCATTAAAGAAAACCGGAACGACGACCAAGACGGGAACGAAGACGACGTTTAAGCCCGACGGCGAAATCATGACGGTGCTGGAATACAATTTTGAAAAACTCTCAGAGCGGCTGCGCCAGAAAGCTTTTCTCAACAAAGGCATCCGCATCACTTTGATTGATGAACGCGCCGACGAAGAGAAAAAACACGATTTTTATTACGAAGGCGGCATCGCGGAATTCGTCGCGCATCTCAACAAAAATAAAAGCGTTCTTCATAAAGAACCAATTTATTGCGAAAAAATTCCTGATCCAAACGACGAAAATGATCTGATCGGAATTGAAGTTTCGGTGCAATACAACGACGCTTACGATGAACGCGTTTTCTGTTTTGCGAACAATATTCCAAATCCCGACGGCGGTACACATTTAGCCGGATTCCGTTCTGCCTTGTCGAAAGTTATCAGTCGTTACGCGACGACTGCGAACCTGCTGAAAGATTTCAAAGGGCAGTTAACCGGAGACGATTCGCGCGAAGGCTTAGTCGCCGTGATTTCCGTCAAAATACCGCAGCCACAATTTGAAAGTCAGACAAAAGTTAAATTGACTTCGGATGTCAAAGGCATTGTGGATTCGTTTTTGTACGAAAAACTGACGCAGTATTTTGAAGAAAATCCTGGTGTCGCCAAATCCATCGTTGGCAAAGCAGTAGAAGCTGCGCGCGCGCGCGAAGCTGCACGTAAGGCCCGTGAAATCGTCCGCAAAGGTGCACTGAGCGGCGGCGGTTTGCCGGGAAAACTGGCGGATTGCTCGGAAAAAGACCCGGAACTTTGCGAATTGTATTTGGTCGAAGGAGATTCGGCAGGCGGATGCTTTTCAGGTGACACTTTAGTTGCATTGGCTGATGGTCGCAGTCTTAGTTTTAAGGAAATTGTCGCTGAACAAGCGGCTGGCAAAGAGCATTTTTGCTACACTATTCGTTACGATGGCAGAATTGGCTTGGAGCGTATTATTAATCCGCGAATCACCAAGAAAGATGCCAACGTTATTCGCGTCACTTTGGATAATCAGGAAACAATTGTGTGTACGCCGGATCATCTTTTCATGTTGCGTGATGGCAGCTATAAACGCGCGGATCAACTGACAGTTGACGATTCACTAATGCCGCTACGCCGCAAGTTGTCGGATATTTCTGAAAAAAATATTACAATTAACGAATATGAAATGACTTGGGATCCATTTTCGGATAAATGGCTTTTCACCCATGTTCTAGCTGATTGGTACAATCGTTGGAAAAAAGTTTACGCGAAAGAAGATGGCAATCACTGTCACCACGTAGACTTTAATAAACACAACAATAATCCAACCAATATTCAAAGGCTCCCGGCTGAAGCTCATCTTGATTTACATCGCAAGCATGCCACGCTCACTTTGCATCGTCCTAATGTCATAGAAAAGTGTCGTCTGATTCGTGAAAGTACGGAATTTCGTCTGGCGATGAGCGAACGAATGAAGCAGCCCGAAACACGTCAGATCCTTTCTGAGCAAGCCAAAGTGCAATGGGCGGATGAGTCATATAAATCTTATATGACTCAAAAGTGGCGGGAGTTTTATGATACGAATGGATCATATCGCCAAATCAATAAAGAACAACTTGATCACAGCCAGCGCGAATATTGGAGCAGTTTAGAAAATCGTCAAGCCCAGTCCGTGCGCACTCGTAATTACTTCATCGAAAATCCAGAAGCGCGTGAGGCTCATTCACAATTGGCACAAGCGCAATGGAAAGATGAAACTTTGCTTGAATGGCGAAGCAATCAGACTAAAACTCAGTGGACACCAGAATTTCGCGCCAGTCGAAAAGCTGCTTTAAATCAAACTTACTATCGCAAAACACTGGCAGCCTTGAAGCAAATTCAGGTTCAAAACGGTGAGCTTGATATTAATGCATATCAGGCGCATCGGCTTTCAACACGCGATAAAGCCTTACTCAGGTTTGATAAGTTCTGCGCGAGATATTTTGACGGAGACCAGCAAAAAGTCTTCGAAGCAGTGACGAATTACAACCATCGAATTGTTTCCATTGAAACGCTGGTTGATCCCATAGATGTTTATGATATTGAAGTCCCTGGAACTCATAACTTTGCGCTGGCTTCGGGCATTTTTGTTCATAACAGTGCGAAGAATGGTCGTGACCGCAGAACGCAGGCAATTCTGCCGTTGCGCGGTAAAATCCTGAACGTTGAAAAAGCCCGTTTCGATAAAATGCTGGGGCATAACGAAATCAAGGCGTTGATTACGGCAATGGGAACCGGAATCGGCAAAGACGATTTCGACATCACGAAATTGCGCTACCACAAAATATGCCTGATGACTGATGCGGACGTAGATGGAAGCCATATACGTACACTTTTACTGACATTTTTCTATCGTCAGATGCCGCAACTGCTCGAACACAAAGTCGAGACTGTTGACGAAAATGGCGAGACAAAAATTGAATATAAGAGCTACGTTTATATTGCGCAGCCGCCGCTTTACAAAATCAAGAAAGGCAAATCTGAACGCTACATCAAAGATGAGCGTGAGATGACGCAGTACTTGATGAAAAAATCTACGGAAGACATTAAGGTCTCAATCAAAGCGACAGGTGAAACCATTGAGGGCGTGACGTTGACGAGATTGCTGGAAAGATTGGTGGAATTCAATGGGTACTACGGCAAGCTTGTCCGTCGTGTGCAGGAAGCTAAAATCATTGATGCCGTACTCGAAGCAATGGGTGGCAAAGAAGGATTGATGCAGCACGGGCGCAAATTGCAATCCGTCTTCAAGGATCAGGAATTGCTCGGAAAAGTCGAAGCCAAAATTGCCGAGGCCGGATATTTAACGGAACTGACTTTAGATGAAGAACATGGGCTTTCGACCATCGAAATTAAACTGGAGAGCAATGGCTCAACGGTTAAAATTGATTGGGATTTGGCGACCCATGTTGAATTCCAACGCGCGATTGAGCTTTATAAAACGCTGACGCCGCTGCATGTACCTCCGTTCTCGGTGGGAGATATGGACCTTGCGACCCGCGATGAATTGCTTGAATACATTCTCGCGCAAGGCAAAAAAGATGTTCATATTCAACGCTACAAAGGGTTGGGCGAGATGAATCCTGAACAGCTTTGGGAAACGACGATGAATCCTGAAGTGCGGACGTTGCTACAAGTAAGGGTTGACGACGCTGTCGAAACTGATCAGATTTTTACTGTTTTGATGGGAGATCAGGTCGAGCCACGCCGCAAGTTTATTGAAGATAACGCATTGGATGTGAAGAATCTCGACATTTAGGATCAAGCATTTTAACGCAAAGGGACCAAGGATCAAGGGGGCAAAGAAAAGCTATTTAAGCAATTGGATTCGTCCTTGTTCCCTTGATTCTTGGTCCCTTTGCGTTGGAAAATTCTGAAGAAAGACTTTTATGAATGCCGTGAAGTGGCAGCACAATTCTAAATACTGGTGCTTCTTCGCGGTGTTCCTATTTCTGAGTGCATGTCAGGGGCCGCTGTATAAAGTGGCTCCAATTCCTCAAGCGTCACCGATTGAGTCAGGAAAATTTGCTTCCAATAATGTCATCGAAGTGACAGCGGCGGCATTGCTTGATGACGATCAGGTTTTTGAAAGATTCGATGCAAATTTGGTTCTGGCAGGAATTATTGTCGTTGACATAAATCTAGTGAATCGTTCAAGTGAGTCCTTCAATCTAAAGTTTGAAATACACGATGCTGATGGTAAAAATTTCTCGCAACTCGAGTCAAAGAAATCTCTGGATCGGGTAATAAAATTTGAAGGAGTTCGCGCCTACTCAAAACTTGGAAAGCAGGAAACTTTAGAGCAATTGGAGGCGACTACGGTCCCAAAAAAAATTACCTTACCCGCGCAGCAACAAAAACGCGGGATTCTATTTTTTAATGCAAAGCGGGATGCTTCACAACTTCGTGGCTTAAGGTTAACCGTGAAGGGCATCAAAGAACCCATTCAACTCCTCCTCAATTAGAAGTCATTGTGGTAAATTTTCCCCCTGATTATGAACCCAATTAGCAAATTTTTTCTTGGCATTAGACATTACTTAAGTGGTCTGAAACGCCTCCTGATTTATCCAAGTCTGCTTTTACTGGCGGTGGTGCCGATTTTGTTAACGCTGGCAACGCTGGTATTTCTGGCTGGCGGCGGCGCCTGGTTAATCGGGAGCTGGATGCGCAACAGCTTTTCTTTATCCAGTGAAAGTCTGATTATGATGCAGGCTTTGACAGGGCTAATTATAATTTTTTTATCGTTATGGATTTACCTGCCATTAACACGAATTTTCCTGGCTCCTATCAGTGAAAAAATTAGCGCTAAAACCTTTAAAATTCACGGAGAAATGCAGCCTTCAGACCGTGAAGCAAATTTTGCTCATGCGATGTGGGAGGGGGTGAAACTGGTTTTCCTGCAATTGATTATTTTAGCTGGGGTTTTATTGTTAAGTTTTATTTTCCCGCCAATCGCTCCTCCGCTGTGGATTATCATCACAATTATTTTTGTCGGGATGGATTTTTTGGACGTGCCGCTGTCACTGCGCGGACTGAATATAGGCGAGAAGCTGACGTTTTACTGGAATAACCGTGCCATGTTTTTAGGATTTAGCTTTGCTGGATATTTTGTTCTGCATATTCCTCTGATCAACGTTCTGGCTTTGCCAGTCGGAATTATCGGAGGAACAATGTTAGTCATGAGAAAGATCAGTGATTGATTACAGCCCAATATCTATCGCGATCCCGACGGAAAGGAGAGCGTTCAGCGCTGAAAATTTCGGACTCAATAAATTGACCTGACCATCATTGACCATGGCAAAGGCTTTTCCGTCTCGCCAGAAGCCGTGGGAAAAATCCATCTCAAAATCTTCACCATCTAACAACAACCACATATCATTCAAATCCTGTTCAATCCGCTCATCAACACGCTCTCGCAGCAGTGAATAAGAAATTTTTGATTTGGTGAGCGCAGCAAAACTTACATCAAGGTTCTGTAATTGCGTCATTCCTGACGTAAACTCGTTATCTTTAATATCGTTATAATAGCCCATAATAATTGCCTTTCCTCAAATCGCAGAGATTTAAAAGGGCACTGATACAGATGTACACGCAACAAGCAACGTTGCCTGTAGACCGGAAAAAACTAATGTCATTGATAAATACGATCAGCAGAGTAAAACGGATTAGAATGAGGGGCTGCTGACCGGGAATTTTTTTTAGGGGCTGTGTGTGAGTTAAATTATTTCAATGGATCACCGATTATGTTCGTATTGAAATGCATTCGAACTTCATCATCTTCAATTTTATCTTCTCCAACTAATCTACCTTTCATGGCAGGAGTCATTGTCATAAAAAATCTCCTGACACCGACATCGGCACGTAAAAGCATATTTCCTGAAGCGTCTTTGGTGCATAGGGCGACTTGAGTTAAAGCGAAAGAGCCTTTTTCGCCAATCCCGTTACTTTCGAGAATGCTGGTAATCGGCCCGAAAAATTGATTCACACTTGTCACTTCAACCGCAGGATTCTCGACAATAGGCTCTGACATTGTGGTTACTCCTTACAATTTAAACATTGGTAATATAAAGCGCGCAGAATTTACAATAACTTCCGTGTCAATTCAAGTGTTCTAACAAACTCGCTCACAAGTGTTTTTAAAGTCAGTTTTTAGCTTGAAGATCAAATTTTGACAACCAAGACGTAAACCGCATAAACTCTTGGTTTATTTTGCTCCAGCCGGTAATTTTTAGGCTGAGCGCAACCTTGAGGAGCTTATTTTGTCACGTCCGTTAATTGGAATTACTTGTCGCCTTGATCTCGCTGCGAATAATTTTTATTTGCGCCGATACTATTCTGAAGCTGTTTGGGCGGCGGGTGGTGATCCGGTCCAGATTCCGTTAATTCCTGACGAAAATTATCTTTTGTCGCTCGGAAATAAACTGGATGGATTAATACTGGCGGGCAGTGATAGCGATGTTGATCCGAATTATTACGGCGAAGAACCTCACCAAAAAATCGGCGGCGTCACCTTCGAACGCGACCAGACAGATTTGATTTTATTGCGCGTCGCTGAAGCCAGAAATATCCCGGTGTTTGGCATTTGCTTCGGAACGCAATCGTTAGCCGTTTCGCGGGGCGGAAAATTGATTCAGGATATCCCTTCACAGGTTCCCGATGCACTAAAACATGCGCAGGGCGAACCGTACAAGCCAATTCACCATATCAAGATCGAAGCTGATTCTTTACTCGCAAAATTAGCCGGAGGCGAATCTGCCCGCGTGAATTCCAGCCATCATCAGGCGATCAGAGAGCCGGGAAATAACTTGCGTATCACGGCACGCGCACACGATGGAGTGATTGAATGCGTCGAAGATACGCGCCCTGATCGCTGGGTGCTGGGTGTGCAATGGCATCCTGAAATGCACTGGGATAAAGATGATTTGTCGAAGGCGATTTTTAAGAAATTTGTAGATGTAGCCCGACAATGAAAATATTCAAATTAGTTACAGCACTTGTTTTTATTTTAGTTGGAATCGGGTATTCCATTCTCAGTTATGTGTCCAGATATGTGGACTTTTATTTATCGCGGCTTGGGAACCATGAAAACCAAATACAAGTATTAGAAGCAGCGGATCATTTGAAGGTTTTTTTGCCTTCCATTCTTGGAATTACACTTGCTATCGTTGGATTTTTTATATTTCGAAACGCTTTAAAATCGTAAGTAATAATTTACATGAACAGAAATTTACGCAACATCACATTCCTCTCCCTCGGTCACGCCGTTCTGGATGCGTACTCCAGTTTTCTGATTCCGTTGCTTCCGTTACTGGCGTTGAATCTGAAATTGAGCCCGGCGCAGGTGGGATGGTTGATTCCGACGATGATGATTACTTCGTCGTTATTTCAGCCGATTTATGGATTAATTTCGGATCGTTATTTTAAGCGAGCATTCGCCGTAGCTGGGCCGGTTATCGCGGCGATTTTTATTTCCAGTATTGGACTCGCGGACAGTTTTCCGGCTTTGCTTGGATTAATTATTGCAGGCGGGATTGGCATCGGGGCGTTTCATCCGCAAGGCGCAGCGCTCGCGCATCGGGCGGCGATGGATTGGAATCCGGCGCGGCAGGGATTGGTGATGTCAATTTTTTCCTCATCGGGAACTGTAGGCTACGCGCTCGGCCCGTTGATGGCTTCGATGTGCGTTTTGTGGTTTGGATTGGAAAACAGTTCTTACACGATAGTTTTCGGAATCGTCGCCACAGCAATGCTTTGGATGTACTGCCCCGAACTGGAGCCGCGCGTCAAAACGGAAGATTCCCCTTCACTTTTAGAATTGCTCAAGGCGGCGCGCGTACCGTTGACGATTTTATATTTCGCCGTTGTTTTTCGTTCTGCCGTGTCTGTCAGCATCCAGAGTTACCTGCCGTTCTGGTTGCAGGAGCAGGGGCTTGATTTGAAAAATAGCAGCCTCGTCATCACCGGATTTATTTTCTTCGGAGGCATCGGAGGATTTTTCGGCGGAGCCTTAGCCGACCGCTTCGGCTCGCGTCGCGTTTCAATGATTGCCGTCGTGCTTTCGACTCCGATTTTATTGGCTGGATTTTTAACGCATGGAGCTTTGAGCTACGTTCTGATTATGTTTGGCGGCATGTGTTTGAATTTGCCGCTGCCGATTTCGGTAGTCATGGCGCAACGTCTGGTTCCAGGTGGAGCGAGTACCGTCTCGGCTTTAGTCATGGGCTTCGCGTGGGGCTTAGGCGCGTTAATGAATCCCTTCACCGGAAAGCTCAGCGAATCTTTTGGCTTAACAAATGCGCTGGTCATCGTTGCCGTTGTGCCATTAATTTCGGCATTTTTATTTTGGTGTTTCCCGAAAGATAATTTTACTGTCCGCAAAAAAATTGAAGTCTCGCAAGAAGCCTTCGTCAGTGGAGACTGAAAATAAGAAGTTATGAGATGAAAGTGATGAGTGATGAGTTGAAAGACACTCGTTTCTTAATACTCATCACTTTCTACTCGTCACTCATCACTTTTGAATTAATTTTATGGCATTTTGGAATCGTAAAAAAAGCAGTGACTTCATTTCACTAAACCTGACTGGCCCCGCCGAAGTAGAACCGGAAGCCAAAGCTGAACCCGCGCCAATTGTAGAAAAAACTGTCGTACCTGAACCAGTAAAATCCGAACCTGTAGATTTTGCTCCACCGACGCCGATTGAAACCCTGACTCCCGAAATTTCAATCCCATCATCTCCCGTTCCCCCCGTCCCCGTTTCTCTCCCTTCTCCTATCAACGAAGAAGAGGAACAAAAAGGCTTCTTCCTCCGCTTCAAAAAAGCCGTTGCCAAGACGCGTGAAAATTTCACGGATCGCATCGAAGACGTCATTAAAGGCAAAAAGCAAATTGATGCCGATACGCTGGAGCAACTGGAAGAAATTTTGATCGGCGCTGACATTGGTGTGCAGACGACGATGGAAATTATCGAAGACGTACGCAAACAGGTAGACCGTCAAACGCTGAAAGAAGTGGATGAACTTAAAACCGTCATCAAACAACATCTGATTAAGATTTTGACGAAGGCCGCAAACGCTCGCGGTATCGCTTCAGAAACGGCGATTCCTGACAATATTCAGCCCTACGTGATGATGGTCGTAGGCGTCAATGGCGTCGGCAAAACTACAACCATTGGCAAACTGGCGCAGCGCATTAAAGCAGAAGGAAACTCCGTCGTGATTTGCGCAGCGGATACATTTCGCGCTGCCGCTGCCGATCAATTAGCAATTTGGGCTGAACGCGCCGGAGTCCCCTTGATCCAACAAAAACAGGGAACTGATCCCGCCGCAGTTTTATACGATTCACTCAAAGCCGCGAAAGCACGCAACGCTGATGTCTTAATTGTTGACACGGCGGGACGACTGCATAACAAGCAAAATCTGATGGCAGAACTGGAAAAAATGAAACGCGTCGCAGCGAAAGAAGTCCCTGGTGCTCCGCACGAAGTCTTGTTAGTCATTGATGCCGTCACCGGACAAAACGGATTGAGTCAAGCACGCGAATTCCTGAAGGCTGCGCCTGTAACAGGATTGGTGCTGACGAAATTAGACGGTACGGCGAAAGGCGGAATTGCAGTAGCGATTGCGAAAGAATTAAACCTGCCGATTCGTTACTGCGGCATTGGTGAACAGGCGGATGATTTGATTGTGTTCGATCCTCAGGTTTATGTGGATGGGTTGTTTGAGTAAGGAGCAGCTATGAAATTCATTGTAGGATTACTAACTTTGTTGTTTTTGGTTGGTGGTGTTCGCGATGCGATTGCTCAAACAGAATATGACTATGTGCGAGACGTTTGGCCAGAATTATTGGAAATGCCTCACGATCACTTAGCTTCGCCGATTCAATGGTTTATTCATCCCGGAACAGCAATCGGAAATGCAACAAAAGAAGAAGTGCAATCTGCACGGGCGCGATTGAAATTAATTCAAGCCGAAGCTGCTGCACATCCTGAAATCGAATGGGCTGGAATTTATGTGAAATATGCGTCAGAGATTGGACATATTATTATTGCCGTTTCACCGCAAGCAGGATTTCTCTCTTTTGAAACCGTTGGGTGTGGAGTTGGGCTTAGTAGTATTCAATTTGGGAAAGTTAGTTTTGACGATGTTGGCTTGAAACTTCTGCCGGATGAAAATCGCCAAAAATTAGCGGTAAAAAATGATAATCCCTACCATGACAAATACATTAAGAAAGATGTTGCGTATGTGCCGATAAAATGGAACGAAGCAAATTTTCTAGTTTTGAAGAAATATGTTGCTAATTTTTGCGATGAATTCTTTGTTGGTGGAAAAGTTTACAGCGTTAATGGAATTGAGCAATTTGATCTTTCTCCGTTGCCCTTAATGAAATTGGGTGGTGCTGTAAATAATGAAACGCTTGCTCCTATTTTACCTGCCAAATATTCCCACTTAGCAAAACGTCCAATTCTCGCAACCGTAAAAACTTTAGGCGCTCCAAAATTTCGTCGCGAAATATTTATGAAAGAAGAAAATTGGGAGCTGCGTCGTACCGTAATTTTGCATCAGGGAAGCGCAAAGGGAATCAAGCAAGGAATGCAATTGATAACACCTGCGCGAGATGCAGAGTACAAAATTAACTTGCACATCACGCACGTCGAAGCTGATTATTCGGTTGGGAAATATACATTGAGCGTTCCTGCAAAAGTGAAACCTGATGCAGCAGAGTTGAAGAAATTTCTCAAAGACAATGACTTGCATCAGGGTTCAAAACTTCGTTCGTATTCGCGTTGGTATGAGATACAAGGGATTTAGGTGAGTGCGTAAAGGTTTCATTTGTTGTCGAGTTTTAAGTTATGACATTACAAGAAATCATTGACGAAATTCCGAACCTTTCGAAAAACGAAATGATTCAAATGCATGATCTCGTCGAAGAATATTTGCTGCTGCATGAAGCGGATTCTCGTCCTGATAGGTTGGGTTCGGAGGCAATCAAAGAAGAAAATCTTTTAGAGAATAAATCATGATTTGCATCTCGATTTTGTCGTGATGGGTGTACTTATAAAATAAATAATGACTACCTTTCGGAAAATTCGTGGACTGCTAATATTACTACTTGGCTTTATGGCGATGTTTGGATGCAGAAAAGTAACATCTCCTGTTGCTACAAATGAAAAGCCACGTGTAACTGTGGAATCGAATCTGACACCTCAATCTTCACTATCGCCCACGCCTGCTCTCGTTCAAAATTCACCAATTCGCAAATTCGCTTTTACAAATTTTTCCTATCCTGATGCTGACTACGGATATTCAGTTCTCACGCAGAAAGTTGGCAGTATGGGGCGTTCACGACATTTCTATAAATTGGAAGACGGTGGCGAGCCAGAAATCAGAGACAAAGCAGGCATGCTCAAAAATTCCCCGGCGTCATTGTCTTCGGTAGAGTTTGAAGAGCTGACAGGAGATTCTGAACCCGAGGCACTGATCCGACTAAGTATTTTGACAGGTGGCTCTGCGATGGCAAATGCGCTCTATGTTTACACTTGGGATAAAAAACGCCCGAAGAAAATATTTTCGTTCTCGCCCGGCGATCGCGCGGACGGCGGATTCCGTACGATGTATGCGGATAGTGGTGATTTGCTTATCGAGCTTAATGCCGGAGACGAAAAGGCTCCTGATTGCGATGGCTGTCAATCAACCAGATTCATGCGGATTCGGTACCAATGGAATGGGCGAAAATTTGAAAAAGTGAAGCAGGAGGTGTTGCCAATCAAATGAACTACGATCAAATTGTTGACCACATCGGGCAAATTCACACAGCTTCGCAAACTGCAACAGTCAGGGCGGCCAATCATTTTTTAACGCTTCGTAACTGGTTGATCGGCGCTTATATTTTTGAGTATGAACAAAATGGTGAAGATCGAGCGCGATATGGTGAGAAGTTATTAGACTCAATGACGGCTGAATTTATCAGCCGAGGTATGAAGGGGTTGTCTAAGACGAATCTGAAATATTACCGCGAGTTTGCCATTAATTACCCGCTACTTGGAATTGGTCAGCCAGTGGCTGACCAATTCGAGCTTTTGCCTGTTGGTACTTCTGAAAATAGTGATTTTTCTTCACTCTTAAACCGTCAGTCCCCGTTAAATCAATTACCATGGCAAAATAGTGAATACTACTTCCGGTTAATTCGATCTCTGGCTTGGTCGCAGTTGCTCGAACTTTCACGACTTGATGATCCGCTTAAACGCGCTTTCTACGAGATCGAATGTCAAAAAAGTAATTGGTCCCGACGAGAACTCAAACGACAAATTAGCAGCCTGCTGTACGAACGAATTGGCTTATCAAAAGATAAGGATGCGGTATTAAAACTAGCGAGTAACGGTCAGTTGACTGAAAGCGCAAGTCTTATTATCCGCGATCCTTACATTCTCGAATTTCTTGGTCTCGAAGAAAAATCTGAATATTCCGAAGCGCAATTAGAACAAGCTTTGATTGACCATTTACAAAAATTTCTATTGGAATTGGGGCGAGATTTTTGCTTTATCGCACGTCAGTTTCGGATCACCGTTGCGGGGCGACATCACCATCTGGATTTGTTATTTTTTCATCGTACCTTGCGGTGTTTGGTTGCGGTTGAATTGAAGCTGGGCGAGTTTCAGCATGAGTACGCCGGACAAATGAATTTTTATCTTAACTACCTGCAAGCAGAAGCGACGCATGAAGACGAAAATCCGCCGATTGGTGTGATACTTTGTTCGGGTAAAGACGATGCCGAAGTGCATTATGCGACCGCCGGAATGGATCAACAACTTTTTGTCTCGCGTTATCTCGTCGCATTACCTTCGGAAGACAAATTGAAACGATGGTTGCTTGAAGAACAGGAATTATTTCAGCGCAGTAAAGAAACGTAAATGACCGATCTCGAATTTATCAATCAAACCTTGCAGCTCGCCGCCCAGGGCAAAAGCCTGGTCTCCCCAAATCCGCTCGTTGGCTCCGTAGTCGTCAAAGACGGCGAAATTATCGGGCGTGGATTTCACCGATACGATGATTTTAAACACGCGGAAGTGTGGGCGTTGGAAGAGGCAGGCGAAAGAGCTAATGGCGCGACGATTTATGTGAATCTGGAGCCTTGTTCGCACAACGGAAATGGCAAGCGAACTCCGCCTTGCGTTGAAGCCATCATAAAATCAGGCGTTCGCCGCGTCGTCGCTTCGATGGTTGACCCGAACCCGAAAGTGAACGGGCGCGGATTTGAAATGTTAAGGGCGGCGGGCATCGAAGTTTCTGTCGGAATTTTAGAAAAAGAATCGCTCTTGCTCAACGAAAAATTTGTCAAAGTCGCGCGCACTGGATTGCCGTTTGTGCATTTGAAAACAGCGTGTTCATTGGATGGCAGAATCGCTACACGAACAGGTGAGTCGCAGTGGATTACGGGTGAAGAATCACGTGCGGCTTCGCAGCAATTACGGGCTGAGTACGATGCGATTTTGGTTGGAATAAATACGGTGCTGGCGGATGATCCGATGCTGACGGATCGCTCCGGTCAGTCGCGTCATCGCCCATTAACACGCGTAGTACTTGACGCTGCACTGCGAATTCCGCCCACTTCAAAATTAGTAAAAACTGCACAAGAAAATCCTTTGCTGGTGTTTGCGGCAGACGATGAAATATTAGATGGAAGCGGCTTTGGCATTTATACCGAGTGGGGGAACTCGATTGACGAACGACAAAAACTGATGCAAAGCTTCGGTGTTGAAGTCGTACGCGTCCCAGTGAATGGCGGGCAATTGCAATTACTAGAGGTATTGAAGGCGTTGACTGCGCGCTCATTGACAAGCGTGATTGTCGAGGGTGGAGCCGCTGTGGCGGGTTCATTTGTAGAGCAAAAATTAATTGATAAAGTAACGTTCTTTTTTGCTCCGAAAATTATCGGCGGGCTTGAAGCGAAGTCTGCGATTGGTGGGGAAGGCTTTGCGAAGTTGAGTGAAGTTTTGGAATTGCGCGATGTGATTGTGACTCCGCGTGGCGGAGATTTTGAAATCACAGGTTACCGGGAGCGTTAACACTGGGAGCGCCCGCATCCTGCGGGCGAATCCGTGGCGAGCAATTCCCTTCGATTAAAAGTGTGCCTATTGCAAGGCTTCGCCCGCAGGATGCGAGCGCTCCCAGTGCGTTAAGTAAAATTATGAGTCGTTATCAAGGACGCTGGGAAACTTTCTGAGAAATCGCCGTCAAAGGCGGACCTCCCGTGCGGGGGCGAAAGTTACTGGCTTGGCAATTGCCTCCAATGATGGTCAACTTGAAAAATTACTCGACAGAAAAACCGATCGGGTCAATGGTTCCATGGGCGCAGACGCAGCTCGCACAGGCTACGCAACAGGCTCTCGCAGCAGTTGCCAATGACGTAGCGAATGGCATCAAAGAAACCGTCGGACTCAGCAGTAAGTGGGGAAGTGAATCCACAGAAAATGATCGTTGCTCTGTCATTATCGAGTTACCTATTGAAGCCGATCCTGAATTTATTGCAAAAGCGATTGACCTTGAAAATGTTGAAGCCTGGTGCGATGAAAATAAAAAAGTTCACGTCGCCATTGGCCCGTGGTATTCGACGAAAGATGTAGATCAAGTGGTCTTATCCGTTACCAAAGTTGTGCATGTCTTGCTGGGGATACATGCTTGAAAATTAATGAAGAAGAAAGGTGAAAAGTCTTTAGAGTCTGAAGAAGTTGCCTCGCGGAGCGGATTGTTGACTCTAGAGAATCTACGGACTCTCCAGCCTTCATAGAC
>JAYTCQ010000416.1:0-6715 GCA_043736395.1 Blastocatellia bacterium
TTGTCGCAAGCGGTTATTGTGCTGCGCGATTTCATTGATGAGCGCGTGCGCGGCAGACCACTCTAGTTTGTCCAATCGTAAGTTCACCGCACTGGCATCAGCGCGGCGGCGGCTGGTGACAAGCGCGCTACATCCGCGCGGCAAGCGGTTGAGAAAAGCAAACAGTTGATCGCGGTCGCCTGCTGGCAAAGTTTCGAGATTGTCGAGCAAGAGCAACACGTCAGCCTCACGCAAGACGCGCAAAATCACTTCTGCGCGTTCGTTTTCAGGGGACTTGGTTAATTCGGCTTGATTCAATTCGCGGGCAATGGCATTCAACATTTCCAAATAGCCTGGCAAGACGAAATTGCCTAAGGCGCGCTGCCCATCCGCCCTAAGTTCGCGTTCTTTGGCTGAAAGAAAAATGATCCGGCGAAAACGCCTGGACGGGACAAGTTCCGCAGCGCGAATCGCCAGCGAAGTTTTTCCAATCCCACCCGGTCCATCAATCAACGCGCCCCAGCCCCGCGCATCCGGTACAAGCGCGTCAGCAATTTTTTTCAAATCCACTTCGCGCCCGAAGAAATATTGCAGGCGTGGCAGATTATTTGGGATAGACGTGTTCGAGGGCTTGTTGCTTTTGGTATAATGGTCTTTGGAATGACCTTCGTTCAAGGCGAGGCGTTCGAGAATGAGCGAGACGGTTTGCTCTTCTGATTTTTTATCAAGATCAATAAATCCGGCGGTGGAGTAGAGTCCTTTTACCGTAGCGTAATCGAATCGGCACAACAAGACTTCGCCATCTTTACGGTGACTCAATAAATCGTGAATGGCTGTCCATTCCAATCCTGTCCACTGTTTCGTTTCGTAATCCTTACAAACAACAACTACTACCAGATCAACTTGTTTGTGATAAAGCTCTGGTAAATAAATTCCCAAGTCACGCCGCGCAAATTCGGCTTCGTGATATTTGTCGTAGAGGATTTTGTCTTGACCGAATTTTTCCGCGAGCAGCGTGGCAACCTGTGCGACATACTCACGTTTTTCTCCGGCAAACGAAAAAGCAATGCGAAAGCGTTTACTCATAAAAACCTGCTGAAAGATGAGAAGAATTCTAGGACTCACTCGTGAAGATGGCAAGACTCAGCAAGTTTAAAGGTCGCTATGATTATTTTTTCTTTGGAATTAGCACCGTCAAATCAATCGCATTCCCCATCGCCTGATAGCCAGCGCGGTTTGGATGCAATTTATCGCCTGCGCCGCCAATCGTACTGTTCGGTTGAAAGGCAGCACGCAAAGCCCCTGTTTTCGGGTCTATCGTAGCGGCATCGAAATCGGCTACGGCATCAAATAGTCCGCCAGTGCGAATGAATTTGTTAATGGCTTGACGACGCTCATTGACTTCAGGCGTACCCGCAGCGGCGGTGCTGCCAACGGCTGATGTGATGGTTGCACCGATGATTTTTATTTTTGTTTTGGCGCGGACTCGCTTCACTAATTCCTGCATTCCGGCAATGACAGTTTCTGCCGTAGCGCCGCGTGATAAATCGTTGATGCCTTCTAACCAAATGATGTGTGTGACGCCGGAAAGGCTCAGGACATCGCGCTCTAACCGATCCAATGCCGAAGGGCCTCCGGCAAACGGTGTGCTTGCGGAATACGCGGTGGGGCCAGTAATTTGATTGCCACCGATGCCTGCGTTGATGACGGAAATGCGATTGCCGTACGTCGTGTGCAAACGTCGAGCGAGCACGTTCGGCCAACGATCATCGCCGTTCAGCGTCGAGAGAGTACCGTCTGTAATCGAATCACCGAAGCACGCAATGACTGCGGTGTTCGCCGGAGCCATCACTTCGAGCGCATCCAGAAAAAACCATGACGTAGTCGTATAAGGGAAAGTTGTATCGCTCTCTTCGCTGCCATGACTGCCAGCACGTGGCGCGGTCAGGTACGAAGTCGTAATGGCTTTAGCGTGCCACGTCATCGCGCCTGAGTTTCCCGCTACGTGAAAGCTGACAGCGAGTTTGCGCCCGCTGAGCAATGCATCATTGGGGTTTTTCACAAAAGAAAAATTGACAGCATCACTGAAAACAACCTGCCCCGGCTCAATCGTGATGCTGTTTTTACTGCCAAATTGTACGCGGGAATTTGTGCTGGAAGCGATGTTGCCTGCGCTGCTTTGCAGTCCAACGAATACGTCATCGAAGGTAACAGGGCGAGTCCCGAAGGCATTCGAAAATCGCAACCTTCCGCGCTTGCCCCATAAATCCGGCTGAATAATTAAGCGAAATGTTTGATCGTTCGCGCTGGCGGATTCAATGGCGAAATCAAGTACGGGCTGCGCGGCGGCATTGCCGGATGGATAAGGTCCGTGTGCAGAAGCTGTCCACGAAGCAACCCATTTTTGTGGTTGTGCGAAAGTATTCGCGGTGACGATTGCACAAAGAACTAAGGTCAGTAATGCTCTGCTCATCATGAATTCGCCTTTTAATATTTCGCCATTGAACTATCCACTTCATCCGCCCAAGCCAGAATTCCGCCTTTTAAATTCAGGATATTCTGGAATCCTTGTTCCTTCAAAAATCCGTAAGCTTTTGCGCTGCGACCGCCCATTTTGCAGTGCACGACAATTTCTTCATCGGGATTAATTTCGCTGACTCTGGCGGGGATTTCTCCTAAGGGAATCAGCTTCGATCCGTAATTTTCCAGATTGCTGATTTGCCATTCGTTGATTTCGCGGACGTCAATGATCGTGATTTTATCACCGCGATCTAAACGGGCTTTGAGTTCGGTTGGTGTAATTTCCCAAGTGTTCATAGTGTTTTTCTCTTCCTGCGCAGGCGGCGTGATGCCACAGAATTGATCATAGTCAATTAATTCTTTGATGGTCGGGTTGTCTCCGCAAATCGGGCATTCAGGATTGCGTCGTAATTTTAATTCCTTGAACTTCATCTGCAAAGCATCAAACAACAACAGCCGTCCGATTAATGTAGTCCCCTGACCAATAATTAATTTGATCGCTTCGGTTGCTTGAATGGTTCCGATGATTCCTGGGAGAACTCCCAAAACTCCGCCTTCAGCACACGACGGGACTAATCCTGGCGGTGGCGGTTCGGGATATAAACAACGATAGCAAGGGCCTCCGGCTTTGGGATGAAAGACCGAAGCCTGTCCATCAAAGCGAAAAATTGATCCGTAAACATTGGGCTTGCCGAGCAGTACGCTGACGTCGTTCGCTAAATATCTGGTTTGAAAATTATCTGTCCCATCAATAATAATGTCGTAATTTTTGGCAATTTCGAGAGCATTGTCAGAACGCAGCGCGACTTCGTGCGTTTCGATTTCAACGTATGGATTGATGTCGTTGAGACGATCTTTGGCGGATTGAATTTTCGGGCGTCCGATGTCTTTTGTGCCGTGAATAATTTGGCGTTGAAGGTTGCTGTAATCTACGACGTCGAAATCTACGAGGCCGATGCGACCAATGCCTGCGGCTGCTAAATACAATCCGAGCGGAGAACCTAAGCCGCCTGTGCCGATGAGTAGGACGCTGGCGGCTTTGAGTTTGCGCTGACCTTCGAGTCCGACTTCCGGCATAATTAAATGGCGCGAATATCGCGCCGTTTCTTCTTTGGTAAGTTGTGGAAGTGAATCTGCCGCTCGTGCTGCGATTTCAGTGCCTCCGGCTATCGAAGGAATAATACTGATGTCATCGCTGTCGCTGATGGGGGTTTCGTCCTTTTGCAGATACCGAATGTCTTCATCGTTGACGTACACATTCACAAAGCTACGCAGCTTGCCGCTGGCATCAAAGAGATGTTTTTGCAGCTCAGGAAATTGCGCCGTCATACTTGCCAGCGCGTCTTTGATTGTTGTGCCTTGGACTTCGACGGCGGCTTGTTCACCTGCATAACGCCGAAGCGCGGTTGGGATAAAAATAGTAGGCATAAAAATATTCTCCAAAAAATAGAGCAGTAGAAAGAAGGGAGTAGACGGTAGGCGGTAGTTTGTGGCAAAAGGGCGTGGTCACATCGCAACAACTTACCGTCTACCGCCTACTCCAAAATAATTTCCTCTTCGTCAAATTGCGAGCGATCTTCGCGGACGTTCCAAGCGCGGATTTCTTCGGCTTTTCCTGCTTGCACTGAAACAATTAAATACGACCATTCAATAAACGGCGCGTGATCCAAATCAAAGCCCGAAGGAATCGCCGGATGATTTGGATGCGAATGATAATAGCCCCAGACGCCCAAACCTTTTTTCGTCGCTTCGCGTTCAGCCTTAGCGTAATCGAGAGGGCTGATTTCGACGCGATTGTGACGCGAATCTTTGCGAACATTTTCGAGCGGCAACGTTTCTTTAACGACGCGTGTTTCGCCTTCGAGAAGCCCTAATAACAAGCCTCCACATTCTTCAGGAAAAGTACGTTCGCCGTGCTGACGGATTTCGCTCAGATGTTGATGTGTGACTTTAACCATAGTTCGCAGCGAAGAAGTTCGTAGTATTTAGTTCGCAGTTCGCAGTAAAGAAGTTCGCAGTAAACATGCGTTTGTTCGTAGGGATACAGCGAACTGTTTTTACTGCGAACTGCGAACTAATCTTCTTCCCAAAATTTATCGCTCAAATATTTATTCGCGCTGTCGCACAGAATTGTGACGACGACGCCTTCTGATAATTTTTCGGCAATGCGCAGAGCTGCGACAATATTGGCTCCGGCTGAAATTCCGACGAACCAGCCTTCGCGCCGCGCTAATAATTTCACCATCTCAATTGCCTCTTCCGTTTCCACTTCAAGATTTTCATCGGCGACGGAAGCATCATAAATTCCCGGCACGATAGCGGAGTCTAAATGCTTCATGCCTTCGAGACCGTGAAACGGGGAATCCGGCTGCATCGAAATTAATTTAATCTTCGGATTCAATTCGCGCAGGCGGCGAGCTGTACCAATAAATGTTCCAGTCGTCCCAAGCCCCGCGACGAAGTGCGTAATTTTCCCTTCGGTTTGCAAGAAAATTTCTGGTGCAGTTGTATTGTAATGCGCCTGCCAATTTGCCGAATTGTTGTATTGATCGGGATAAAAATATTTCTCAGGATTTGCCGCCACAATTTCGCGGACAGCAATGATCGCGCCATCCGTTCCAGCTAAAGGATCGGTATAAACTAATTCCGCTCCGAAAGCTTTAAGCGTCCGTTTGCGTTCTTCGCTGGCATTTTTAGGCAAACATAATTTGACTTTGTAGCCCAATGCCGCACCGATCATGGCGTACGCAATTCCGGTATTGCCGCTGGTCGCGTCAATAAGAATTTTATCAGGTGTGAGCGCACCGCTGCGTTCGCCTGTCCGGATCATATTAAGTGCAGCGCGGTCTTTCACGGAGCCACCCGGATTCATCCACTCGGCTTTGGCGAAAACGGCTACTCTTGGATTCTGATAAAGATTCTGGAGTTTGAGGAGCGGTGTGTTTCCGATAAGGTCGAGCAAAGACGCGCGCTGGCTGTTAGCAACAACAGCAACAGAGTTCGTAATTGTCATAACAACAACGTGTCATAAACCTTTTTTCGGAGCTTGCTCCTAAGAAATAAATACAATAATCAACAACTTTTTCAATATAAACTACTGACCATCAAAATTCAACTACTAACCGGTCAGACCATTTTCCAAGCCCGCTTGAGCGTTGAAAAGACCAAATCAGCAATGGTGTGCGCGGCAGCTCCAATCCATAATCCGGCGAAGGCTGACCAAAAATATTGTTTTTCAGTAGTGCGCCAAAAATTGCCGAGGTCGAGACTGACGCGTTCAAATTCCGCGCTCCAGGTGGTTTGCGCCTCATATAAAAGTTTTTGCCGCAAATATAATCCTGTGGCCACAAGCAATGTCATGATCGCGACAAAATAAAGAACGCGAAAAATCGTGCCCAGGACTAATCCGTGTGACAACCGCGAACGATGCGACAAAGCCATTTGATAAGGCTTCCAGATAATTCGGAATGGCCCCCATCGGCGATAGGGCTTGCTGTCCAAATCCAAATCAGGGCCGAACATCAATCCGGCAAATAACATTGAAACAGTCGCCAGCCCTGCCGTCCACATATCGGCGTTATAATAGTACTGCGCGCCAAGAAAGGTCGGCGGCGCCAACGCAAAAGTGATGAGGTCGTGTGTGCGTCCTGAAGGCATAATAAAGTCTGTAAAGTTCCTTTATTTTCTTGAGATCAAAATTAACCCCGCAAAATAAAATGCGATGCCCAGTGCGTTCCAGCCTGAAATTTTATCACGAAAGAAGAAAATACCAATTGGGACAAGCGCTACGCTGATCAGCATATTCACCAGCATCGAAGTTAAACTGATCGTCCATCCGGTGCGATAAGCAATGAGAAATCCGACTTCGACTAACGCCGCTCCCAGTCCGACACCGATGATGGCCCAATTCATTTTTTTCGCGGATTGCCAGAATGGTTCATCTGCCGGATAGAAATATTGCGTGATGAGGCAAAGCACGATTCCGGCAAGATAGGCCGCGCAGATGGCGAAGTAAACATTGACTTCATGGCGAATCGCTTTTTGCGAAAGTTGATAAATCAAACCTCCGGCGACAATCAATAAAATGGGAATGTAAGCTGTATTCATGCGCGGCTTTAGCTTAGCGCAATCACGACAAAAAACAAAAGGATTAGAAAATGCAGAAGCCCGCACGCAGTAAGGGCGCCATTACATCATCTAAAATTTCGTAGCTACG
>JAYTCQ010000417.1:0-2915 GCA_043736395.1 Blastocatellia bacterium
ATCGCACGTCAGCCAACTGATTTGGGTTCAAACTATCAAAAATTAATTGAGCGAAAAATTGTCGAACTTTAGCTACAGGTGTCACGGATTGTGCCTCAAACTGTGCCACTACACTCTTAATGACCCATTCAGGATACTCAAAAGAGCTGTCCTGATCCGTAAGCCTCGCGACGTCAGACAGCCAGGTATGCTGTTCCTGACAAGGCTGGCAGCCACTGGACAGGTGAGAAGCGATAGCGCCGCTTTCAACCTTCGAGAGCAAGCCGCGCGCGTAATCGGCTAAGTTATTTAAGTTAGGGCATTCCATGTTTCTTTTCCTCAATTTTATAGGCAATTTAGTTCTTTAAGGGCTTGCAATAGATGAGTGTCCTGCCAATACGTAAAAAATACACAGTTGGCTAAAAAAATCCGATTTTTTTTAATTCATCTTTTAGTTTTTCCAGACAGCGCGCTCTGGTGGCACCAATGCTGGCGACAGGCATTCCCAATTGACGGCTGATTTCGGCATAGGTGGCAGGAGTTTCCTGATAAAAAAGTTGCCCAATTAATTCTCGACATTGCTCCGAAAGCAACTCAATACTGCGCCGAATTAAGTGTTGCCGCTCCACGTTCAGGAGGTCTTCCTCTATCAAATGATGTTGCTGATCAGGAATTTCTGAAGCGCGATCCAAATCATCATCGTCCATTCCTTCTGTTTTCTTGTTACGTTCGCGCAATTTCCAGCATTCACGAACGGTGACAGTAATCAGCCACGAACTGAGCTTGGCATCCGGTTTTAAGCCAGACATTTGCTGAAATAAAATGATGCAAACCGCTTGAAAAACATCAGCGGAATCTTCCGCCGATAATTTGAATTTGTAAGTGATAGATGAGATCAATCGTTGATAACGACGCACCAATATTTCCCAGGCTTCAGCGTCTTGTCTAAGGCATTTCGCAATGAGTTCAGTGTCGTTTAACTCTTTATTATCTGGCATTCATCAACCATAAAAGCTGAGACAAGCAGTGTCAATCCGGCACGAAGCATGCAACAATAAATTACCTCAACAAATAATTAATCTCTGGAGGCCATTTAATGATAAGCAAAATATCTGCCTCGTTGCTTTGCTTAACTCTATTTACTTTCATCAGTTGCCAGCGCGGCAGCAACAATGTTCAGCGCGGCAAACAGGGCGGACGCATCATCGTCTCAAAATCGGCAGGCCCAAAATCCTTCAATCGCCTGCTCGCCTTTGATGATCAAACTACGACAATTACAAACTGCCTGATGGGTGGACTCGTCAAAATTAATCGGCAAACACAACAAGCCGAATCCGATGTAGCCGCCGCCTGGAGAACTTCGCCGGATGGTAAGGCGCTGACCTTCGCGCTGCGCCCAGACGTGAAATTTTCGGACGGCAAACCGTTCACCGCGGATGATGTAATTTTCACATTTGAAATTATTAACGATCCTAAAATTGCTTCCGCTGTTGCCGATTCATTCGGCTTCGATGGCAAACGCGTAGGCGTCGAAAAGCTTGATGATCACACCGTACGTTTCACGTTTCCTGTCGCGCTCGCTGCCACTGAAAGATTATTTGATGGCGTTCCAATCTTGCCGAAACATCAATTAGAACAGGTGTATCGTGAAGGTAAATTCGAGGAGTCCTGGAATCTGGTGACACCTCCAGATCAGATTGCAGGGCTTGGCCCGTTCAAGTTGAAATCGTATGAGGCCGGGCAGCGCGTGACACTGGCGCGTAATGAAAATTACTGGAAAAAAGATGAAGCGGGGCAAGCGTTGCCGTATCTTGATGAACTTGTTTTTAGCCTTGATGCAGAGCGCAATACGCAATTGCTGAAATTTCAGCAGGGTGAAATTGATTTGTTCAGTCCCGTCAACGCTGACGATTTGAAAACTCTGGGCGAAGTTGAAAAGCAGGGCAAAATTAAAATCACCGATCTGGGGCCGAGCCTTATTCGCGAAATTTTCTGGTTTAATTTAAACGACGGAAAAGAGGAGAAAACAGGTAAGCCATTCGTTGATCCAATCAAACGCGCCTGGTTTACCAATCAAAAATTCCGACAGGCAATCTCTCATGCTGTTGATCGTAACAGCATCGTTAATCTTGCCTTTGCCGGTAAAGCTGCTCCGCAATGGAGCTTTCTTTCGGCAGGCGATAAATTGTGGTTTCAGCCTGACGTAAAAAAATACACGTACAATTTGGATGAAGCCAAAAAGTTATTAACCGAAGCAGGGTTTCGTTATCAGTCAGAAACAAAAACGCTCACCGATGCGCAAGGTCATTCGATCGAATTCACGCTTGTCACGAATGCTGGCAATGCGCTGCGGCAAAAGATGAGCGCGATCATTCAGGAAGATTTATCGAAGCTCGGCATCAAGGTGAATGTTGCTACGATTGAATCCAAAGCCGTGCTGTCACGCATCAATGAAAGTTTTGAGTACGAAGCGGCTTTGCTTGCTATCAGCAGCGGCGATGTTGATCCGAATTCGGAAGCAAATGTTTTGCTCAGCAGTGGCAGCAATCACTGGTGGCATCCCAATCAAAAATCACCGGCAACAGATTGGGAAAAGCGAATTGATGAATTGATGAAACAACAAGAATCAACCCTCAATCAAACTGAGCGCAAAAAAATCTTTGATGAAGTGCAAAAAATCATGGCCGAACAGCAGCCGTATATTTTTCTGGCTTCGCGTCATTTGATCGTCGCTGCCAAATCCGACATCGGAAATTTCAAGCCGGCATTATTGCCCGATTTTGTTCTGTGGAATTGTGAGGAACTCTTTCGGTAAACACAGGGCGCACCTTTCACTGGGAACACCCGGCACTGGAAACGCCTTTCACTGGGAACGCCCGCATCCTGCGGGCGAGCCTTGGTGAGCAGATTAACTGCGCTGAAAAGTGATTCTTGTG
>JAYTCQ010000418.1:0-15356 GCA_043736395.1 Blastocatellia bacterium
GGCAGGTTAAGAACCTACCCTACATATTCAATTTATTTCGTGCGTTTGAAGATTACGATCAGAAGTAAAGATTATCGTAACGAGTGGACAGAATAGCAAGCGATGTCATTCAGTTTTAGAAACCAATAGACCACGGATTGAGTGGATGTGACGGGTTTACGCGGGTCTGAAAATTCAGATCAGCGTAAACCCGCATAATCCGTAAAATCTGTGGTCTATTGCTTTCCACGCCAATTCACTCCTACAATTTAGGTTGCAACTTCACAGCACAAAAATTCGTTTATCCGAGTAGTAAAAATTTCAGGCTGCCAAGATTGGCAAAACTGATTTCTTCAAGGAGGCTGTTATGTCTATTGGATTGATTTTAGGAAGTGGAATTATCGGAACAATCATCATTGGATTAATCATCGGAATCATCGCCAAAGTCATTATGCCAGGCAAAGACCCCGGCGGATTTATTGTAACGACATTGATTGGAATCGGTGGTTCGTTCCTTGGTTCTTTTGTTGGGCAAATGTTTTTTAGCAGAAACTATGCCGCCGGATGGATTATGTCCGTGCTCGGCGCAATAGCAATTCTGGCGATTTACAGAATGATGACAGGGCAAAGAACTTCAGGGTATTAACGTTTAGAGTTACGCGTTTACGCGTGCCTGCGGACGCTTTCACGCGTAAACGCGTAACTCTGAACACTATGCAGGCAATAACCCTTTAATCTCGCGCACAACCTTCTGCACTTCTTCCTGATCTGCCAGCGCGATCATAAAAAACTTATAACCTTCGCTGATGCAGACAACGCCATTCGCGAAAAACCACACGCCATTCAGCAACGGATTTCCACCAAAAATTAAAGTTAATGGAAGGCTCGTCACAGTTGCGCCGGACAAGGCTCCACCGATCATGGATGCGCCTGCCGCCATACTGAAAGCTCCGAGCAAAGGCGCGCCCACGTACTTCGTCATGTTGCGCTGAAATTCAAGGTTAGCGCGTTCGGCTTCATCAATTTCGCCCTTGGCTAAACGGGCTTCCTGCTCTTTCAAATATTCATCATATTTTTCCGTCAGCTTGCGAAGTCCAACGATTGGCATCGCGCTATTGAAAAATAAATCGTTGACTAATCCTGCGCCAACAACTGTTGCTCCAAGTGAAGGCAGGGCCGAACCAGTGCGAATTCCGGCGATGACTGAAAATGTAACGACGGCGGTTTTGCCGGGATTTTCTTTGACCCACGTGCGAGCTTTATCGAAGCCGGAAACGGCGGCATCGGCTACGCGCGCACTGCTGGTTCCGAAGTTGTACGCTTGCTCTGCGCGTTTGTAATATTGCTCCGCGCCGCCGAAAACATCACGCGCAGTTTGCTCCGCATGTTTGGCAAAATCGGTCACGGCAGTTTGCACGGTTTCGACGCTGGCTTTGGCAGTGGGATTTTCTGTCGCGCCTTTGAATTTTTCACTGACGCCAAGTTGATCGTCAATTTTTACAGCTTGCTCGCGAGCAGTATTGACGGCATCGCCGACGACTTCGACGCCTTTGCGAGCCGCATCAGAAGCGGCTTTGACACCTTCTTCCAGCTTGTCTTTCAAGTTAAATTTTTCGTCTAGTTCCTGCGTTTTTTTTCGTGCAGCTTCAAATAAATCGTTGAGTGCGGACATAGAATTTTCCTCGTAGTTGCTCTCGAACCTGACGCCGAGACGTGATACAAAGTTTTACGCTTTTACATTGTATGAAGTTCACTTGTTTTTTACATCAATCGGCATTGACAAATTTCCTCAATCCATCAATAAAACGTTATGGAATCAAAGAACATCGACACGATGAATGTTCGCGCGGGCGAAGAGCTTGACCAGCAAGCGTTGCTACAATATTTGCAAACGCATCTTCCTGAACATCTGAAATCAGATCAGCAGATTAGCATCGCGCAATTTCCCGGCGGACATTCAAACCTCACCTATCTTATCACGATTGGCGACAACGAATTTGTGCTGCGGCGTCCGCCCGTGGGGCCGGTAGCTCCCACCGCGCACGATATGCCCCGTGAATTCAGAATGCTGTCGGCAATTAATCCGGTGTTTGCACTCGCTCCGAAGCCTTATCTTTTGTGCGAAGACATTTCAATTATCGGTGTGCCGTTTTATTTGATGGAACGAAGAAAAGGGATTGTGATTCGCCGCGAACTTCCGCCAGAATTCGATCAGGAAATAAGTCTTCGCCGCCGCGTCGGTGAAAGTTTAGTGGACGCGCTCGCCGATTTGCACAGCATAAATTTAGAGAAAAATAATCTGATGAATTTGGGCAAACCCGTCGGCTTCGTCGCGCGTCAGGTCAAAGGATGGTCGGAACGTTGGCTGCGTGCGAAAACTTCTGAAGTTCCTGAAATGGATTATTTGGTCGAATGGCTCAGTAAACAAATGCCGTCCGAACCTCCGCGACATTCGATGCTGCACAATGATTACAAATTGGACAACGTGATGCTCAGCGCGGATGATCCTGCAAAATTAGTAGCGATTCTGGATTGGGAAATGTGCGCGCTCGGTGATCCGTTGGTTGATCTGGGAATCCTGCTCGGCTACTGGTCGCAGAAGGGAGATTCCGAAGCGCGCTGCGAAACGATTAGTTCAATCACAACGCAGGCAGGATGGATGAGCCGCGCCGAAATTGTTCAGCGTTATGCCTCACGAACTGGATTTGATGTCACGAATATTGCGTACTATGAAATTCTCGCGCTCTTCAAATTAACGGTTGTCTGTCAGCAAATTTATTTTCGTTATCACAACGGACAAACGAAAGATGAGCGATTCGCGGCATTCGGTACGCGTACCGCAGGGCTTGCCAAAACCGCGTGGGAGCTAACGCAAACTGGTTCGACGGCTGATTATTTAGGATTGAATCTCGCTGGTAGAAAGCCGGATTTAGCGTAGTACTGATGCAGGAAACTTCACCACAAATCGCCGCTACAAAAATGCTCAAAGCATTGATCGCCAAAGCTGGTATTGAAATTTTTGTCGTGATGGTTGCGATTTCTTTCGCCGCGTATTCGCACCTCAATCCGCCGATTCGCGGAGCTATAGACATTGCCGATGCAGAGCGAATCGCTGGCTGGGCGTACGACCCACGCACCCCTGAAGAATCATTACCCGTGCAATTATTTATAGATGGAAATTTCGTCGCTGTGAAGTCGGCAAATGAACTGCGCGATGATTTAGTCACCGCCGGAGCTGCGACAAATCCTTCACACGGATTTACGTTTTTAGTACCTGAATTAAAGCTGCCGAAGGGAGTTCACAGCGTGAATGTTTATGCGCTCAGAGCAGGTGGAGGTGGGAATAAATCGTTGTTATCCATTACGAAAAAAACGCAGCAGATTGAGATCAAATAATGAATCGTTGACGTAGCTACATTATGTAACTACAATACTGCTTATGGAGTTCGACTGGGACGAGGAAAAACATCTGATCAATCTTTCCAAACATGGCATTGATTTTGAGGATTTGGAATTTTTGTTCGAAGGTGTAACGGTGCTTTTAGTGGATGATTGTTTTGACTACGGTGAGATACGCTTCACAACGCTTGGCTTACTGAATGGCAAAGTTTTATTGGTTGTTCATACAGAAACAGATAAAACAATTCGTTTTATCTCTGCTCGCAAAGCAACAAAATATGAAGAAGAAAGTTATTTCAAAGAAATCGCAAACTGATTGGACACGTCTGGAAAATATGAAAGACGCCGACATTGATTTGTCTGATAGTCCAGAATTAACACCAGAAATCTTTGCACGTGCAATTGTGCGGCGTGGGTTACAAACTGTGCCACGCAAATCTCAATTAACATTACGGCTTGATCAGGATGTACTTGAGTGGTTCAGAAAACAAGGGCAAGGCTATCAAACACAAATTAATGCTTTGTTACGTGCTTATATGAACGCTCATAAATAACACTATGCTTTTTTCAATTCATCGCCTTCCACTGCCCATCTTGCTTGATGAAAAGTCTCGGTGGACTCAGTTGAAATCCTTCCTTGAAATTCGGATATTTCTTCAAAAAATATTTCTGCGAAACGCTGTCTGACGTAGCCACTTTCCAGCTTCCGTTTTCCTTAAAAAGATATTGCTGCACCGCAAATTTTCCTTCACCGGGATTCGCCGCCGGAACTTTACTGATCGGCTTAATCAGCTTGCCGATGATGGTCGTGTCCACCACGGCGAAGTCGCCTTTTTGCTGCACACGTCCGATGTCCATTTTTTGGATGGAGATGAAACTGCTCAGCCGCTTCAACGAATTCGTCATCTGTTCGCGCGAAGTTTTTTGTTGAATTTCACCGGGCAAAAAATCATACAGCGCGGCATATTTTTGCCCTTTTAATAACGTGAAAAATGTTAGGACAGCAGCTTTGGGATCAGGATTTTTTGAGGTTTGCGCTAAGACTGAGGGTAAACCAAGAGCACAAAAAAATGTGAGGAAAATAAATTTTTGAATCATAAAGTTAAATGCAGAAGCCCGCACACAGTAAGGGCGCCGATACATTGGAAATGAAAGAAATAGAAAATGCGGAATTACACATGGAGTACTGGCGCCCTTACTGCGTGCGGACTTCTGCATTTTCAGAACCAAATAAACTGCGAAATTTGTTCATCATTCGTTTGAGCGCACGGAAAATTTTCGGAATTAACCAGATCGCCAAAATGAGCAAGAGTACGACGACCACCAACATCACTATCGGATGAAAAGCCAACAACGCCGCACCGGCAAATGTGAAAATATCTTCGCCCAAACTCAGCGCAATATTCGAAACAGGTTCAGGACTGGCGTTTGCTGCAAGCCGCGTAGACGCTTTCAATCCGTGTGATCCCAGCGCAACGCCGCCGCCGACTAACATCGCAATTGTTTTCACGGTCGGATCGAAATCCGCAAACGAAGCCGCCGCCATAATCGCTCCAGCAGGAACGCGGATGAAAGTGTGAACGGCATCCCACGCGGAATCCACCGCCGGGATTTTGTCTGCGAAAAATTCAATGGCGTACATCACACCAGCCGCGCCGAGTACCCAACTATTACTTAGCATGCTCATTTCACCGGGCAATTTCACGAACGTGAATTTTTGCAGCAGCCCCAACGTGACGACTGTCGCGTATAAATTAATTCCTGAAAACCAGGCCGATCCCATCGCTATCCCAAGTGTAGTCAAATCCATGTCTTTCCCTCCTGAAATCCTGACGCGCAATTAGATGCGCTTTTTGAATGAGTAGTTGGTTTTAAGTAGCCTACTCGTTCTGAATAAAATTTCAAAATCCGATGAGATTCCTGTCATTGAAGATGACAAGCATCATAGCCTGGCGAGCATCGCCAGGTATGCGGAAATCGCAGCAACGGCTCGCTGAAGGCGAGCAACAATTTTTGTTCGTCGCCTTCAGCGACGGATGCTTGTTCGCCACATTTCCTAGCGATTCTCGCCAGGCTATATTGTCAGTCGCCGTTGGCGACAAAAATGAATTTCTCTATGGCCTGAAAAACGCATCCCAGACCTATGCTAAAAATCAGCCCAATAAGAATATCTGCAACTAACCCAAGCCAGAAAATTTTATATATGCCACCGAATCCATCGGTCTCGAATATTTCATAAGGAAGACCAAAACTCACACCACAGTCAATGCAACTTATACTTTCGAGGTAGGCACGTTTCATTTCTACATTAAGCAAAGTTGCTCCAATGACGAGAATGATTCCGCAGAGAAAGCCGATGATTGATGCTTTAGAATTTTTGGAGATTACTGCAATATCATAATCCTTTCAGCGAATTGCGGTCTCGTATTTTCTTCTCAATTAGTAAAATAATAGCTAATGAAACACCCGTTCCAGCGACAACAGCATAAGCAATTTCCCAGTTTTTAAACCAATGGTATTCCTTCAGCGGTAAAGCGGGTTCCTTGTTTATCCTGAAAACCATTCTGCACTTGCTTGATAGGTGAATGAGGCCATTTATAAATGCCGACCACCATTAGCAGCACCATGCTAATCCAGCATATAACAGCAATCTTTGATAGTATTTTTATCAAAATTTTTCTTTCCTTATCACACCAATTTGGTTATTGCTTTGTACGATTATTTATAAATTCCCGCGTTTCATCTCCGCCGCCAAATGATCGCACGACCTCCACGCCAGAGCCATAATCGTCCACGTAGGATTTTGATTTGCGGCACTGACGTGGCTGCTGCCGTCTACGACAAAGAGATTTTTTACATCGTGGGATTGCTGGTACTGATTCAGCACCGAAGTCTTCACATCATTGCCCATCCGCGCCGTACCCATTTCGTGAATTGACCATCCTTCGGTCAATGGATTTGCATTCGTGCTGACGATTTCGAGCTTGGCGGCTTCGAACATTTCCTTCGCGCTTTCGGCCATGTCGGCGCACATTTTCTTTTCATTATCGCTGAATTTGTAATTAAATTTCAGCACCGGAATGCCCCATTTATCTTTCACCTTTGGATCAAGTTCGACGAAATTTTCATATCGTGCCAGCACTTCGCCGAAGCCGCTCATGCTGATGTACGCGCCGCCGTAATCGCGGACTTTTTTCTTGTAGCTTTTACCAAATCCCGCGTGTCCGGTTTCGGGCATCATCTTGTTTCCGCCGCCGCCTTCAAATCCGTAGCCGCGAATAAAGTTCGGATTTTTCTCTTTCAAATTACGAAATCTCGCAACGTAAAAAGCTCCCGGACGCCCATCATCATTGGTTCTTGGTTGACCGATGCGATCTTTGACTAAGGCTACGACTTCCGGCCCCATCACGTGTTCGCAGAAATTATGTCCGACGTGTTGACTGGAATTTCCGATGCCGTTCGGATGCTGTTTGGATTTTGACAGCAACATCAATCGCGCAGATTCCAGCGTCGAAGCCGCCAGCACTACGGTCTTGCCTTTGGCTTCGTAGCTCTGACGCGTTTCGGTATCAATAAATCGTACGCCGCGAGCGTTGCCTGTGTTTGGATCAACGACAATTTCCGCCACCGTCGCGTTAGTTCTGAGCGTCAGATTTCCTGTTTCCTGCGCCGGATAAATCAGTCCTGTTGGCGAATCAAAAGCCGCGTGAATATCGCATCCACCAGGACGCCGTGCACAGGCTCCGCGCCCGAAACATTGACTGCGAAATTTTGCGTGCGGGAGTTTTTCCGTCATCACTCCGGCACGATACGGAGTCAGCGTTCTGCCCATTCCGGCGAGGACTCCGCGCAAATTCATTTCAGCATCGGTGAGCTTATACGGACGCTGAAAAATGCTGTCCGGCAAGTGCGGCAAATTTTCGTTGTGACCGGAAATCCCGAGCAATAAATCCACTTTGTCGTAGTAAGGCTGAATGTCTTTATATTCAATCGGCCAATTCACGCCGTAGCCGTCACGCGATGCGGCTTTGAAATCGTAATCGCTCAGGCGCAGCGCGAGGCGTCCCCAAATATTTGTCTTTCCTCCGAGCAACCGCGCACGTACCCAGGCGTAATTTGTGCCCGTATACGGATGATCTTTTTCGTCTACGACAATATTTTTGGCGTAATCAGAACCGTTCCATGTTCCGACGTAAGAGTGCACTTTTTTGTAGCGCGAATTCGCGGCGTACGGTGGATTCTTTTTATTGTATGCATCCGCTGTTATCGCGTGATGGTCGGCAGGTCTATCGCCACGCCTTGGATGTTCATACGGCCATTCGGTGGAGCGCAGCTCTTTATCAATATCTATTTTTTTTCCAGCTTCAAGCAGGAGAACTTTTAGGCCATGATTGGTCAGGACGTACGCCGCCATTCCCCCAGCTGCGCCGGAGCCGATGACGATCGCATCGTAGGTTTTATTGAGGTCAACTTCTTTCGGTTGTGGTGGAGCAAAATTGAAGAGCATTCGGTTTTCCTTTCAGTCTGCACATTTTGCGCCGATTGGAATACAAGTCAACCCAAATGCCGTGTTGTATGTTCGGTGATGCTTTGTGGTGGAAGCGGTTGTGTCGTGGTTGAAATAGTGTTTTGCGTCGCTGATGGTAGCGGAGTCGTGACCGGAGGTGCGCTAACATTTTGTACGGCTTTCCATTCCTCAGAGGCAAAATAAAGCTGTCCAAGTCCTTTGCCGAGCGATGAAAATCCGCCGCAGATTAATCCTAGCGATACCCAGGGAATATAAGGAAATCGCATCGTTAAATACAAAAAAATCGCAGCGATTAAGAGTCCAGCACCAGTGGCAGTATTCGTAATTGCCGTCGAAAATTGCTTTGTATATTTGGCACGAGCTTCGGATAAAAATCCCGGATTCAGAGATGCATTGGTAGGATTCAGCGCACTAAAAATTGCACTGAGATTAGTTCCGCAAGTTGTACAGAATTTCTTTTCTTCAGGTTGTTGGTTTCCACAAGTTGGACAGTACATAATCTTCGCCTTTCGCTGTTGCCAATCATCGGGTTGCAAGAAATAACGATGGGCAAACGGAAATAGTTTCGCTTTTTCGCCTCACCTCGCCCGCTTGACAGTATCCCATGTGAATGGCAGAATGCCCATTCCTTTTGCGCCCGTAGCTCAGCTGGATAGAGCGCTTGACTACGAATCAAGAGGTCGCATGTTCGAATCATGCCGGGCGCACCAATCTAAAAACAAATATGAAGGGTAGCGTAAAAAGCTACCCTGTTTTGTTTCTACAGAACAAAGATTTTTATTTTAATAAATCTTTAATTTCCATAAGCTCAATAAATCCTTGCAATTCTAACCATCAAAAAAATACCGCTCAACCCTGGCGATGCTGTCTTCAAAGCACTAGGCGTTTAATAAAGCCTTTTCTACTGTCTTGCCTGGCTCGGCATTTTTAGCCTAGTACTTACTTGACTTGAGTAATAGTTAACCCTATGATTGGTGCGCTATATTTCCCCAACAGTTTTTATTTCATTCTAGCTTTGCAAATTATTTACTGATGATTTCGGAGTCAGGTAAGGATGTTCAAACAGGCGATTTTCGTCTTCTTGATCAGGCTCCCTTGCTAACCGATCTCGAAAGAAATGATAAGAAGTTTTTTTCCTCGCCCGGAAGACTTTTTCAATTCGCTTAACCGAAAACTACAAAAGGAGAACACGATGTCTAAGAAATTAGCATACCTCAAAGATGTACGGATGGGTGTGTTACTGGCTCTTTGGCTGGCAACTGTAGTGCTGTCTGTCACAGGATTTGCACAAAGCAGTAACGCTACGCTGAATGGCACAGTGACTGATCCGTCAGGCGCTGTCGTACCAAACGCAGAGCTGGTTTTAACCAATATAGCCACGAAGACGGAGGCAAAATTTACCTCTAGCGAGCGCGGAGAATTTACCTTCCGGAATCTCACGCCGGGGACTTATGACCTGCAAGTTTCCAAGTCTGGATTCCAGGCGTATTTGCGCAAGGGAATCATTCTCACCATTAATCAAAATGCTACCTCGAATGTTGCACTTCAGGTGGGCGGCGCAACCGATACTGTAACCGTTGTTGGCGATGCGTCTGCCATCAATTTTGAAAACGCCACGGTGCAGGGCGGAGTTTCACCAGAGACTCTGAATAACCTGCCAATCGTCGTGGGTGGAGCACCGCGTTCGTCGGTTGGACTCGCCGTCTTATTACCCGGCGTTTCTACCGGAGCCAGCGGCAACGCTTTCGATGCCCGTATCAATGGCGGTCTGCAATCGGGCGACGAAGCCGTGCTGGACGGCGTCAGCATGCAACAGGGCTACATGAATCAAAGCGGCATGGTTTCGCTGCAAGGGGATTTCCAGATGTCGCCTGACATGGTCAGCGAAGTCAAAATCATCACTTCAAGTTATGACGCGCAGTATGGTTCCACGACTTCCGGTCAGTTGCAGGTCGTCACGAAATCAGGCGGCGCGCAATATCACGGAGCGGCTTTTGAATATCACCGCAACCGATCTTTGAATGCTCGTCAATGGAACGCCACCAGCCGTCCATTCAATATTCAAAATAATTACGGAGCCAATCTTGGCGGCCCCGTCAAAATTCCCTGGCTCTACAAAGGCGAAGGAACGCATAAGACTTTCTTTTATTTCAATTGGGAATCTTTCAGAGCCGCAGGCGGCGCGACAGTTCCTACTTTTTCTATTCCATCAACAAAGGCGCGGATTGGCGATTTCACTGATTGGAAAGATGCGAACGGGCAATTAATTCCCGTGTATGATCCGACCACAACCCGTGCGAATCCGGCTTACAATTCGGCTTTGGCGGCTTCAGCAACCAATCAACCATTCTTACGTGATCAGGTCAGTTGTAACGGTGTGCTGAATGTGATTTGCGCTAACCGAATTAATAATTCGATTGCGGCGGCTTACCTAAAGTTTATGCCTGCCACCAATCGCCCTGGCGAACTGAATAATTACATTCTACCGCGAGCAGTTCCGAATTCACTGATTAACGGATCGAATGTGTATCTGGCCAAAGTGGATCATTACATCGGCGACAAAGACCATTTCTCCTTTACCTATTGGGGACAATTTGCGGCGATCAATATTGCTTCGGCTTTACCGGCAGAAATTGCTACGGAAAGCCCGACGACACCGCAAAATTCTCCGATTCCGCGCTTCAACTGGGAACACACGTTCAGCCCTAAATTGACGCATCATTTTTCGATGGGTTATTTGAACCGCAACGAGGGATACGGTTCATTAAATTTGGGAGTGAATTTGCCCAAGATTACGGGTGTTGCCAGTCAGGATTATTTGCCGCAATTTAGTTTTGGTGATGGTTTCACCAACATTAGTAATAGCTCTGGCATCAATGCCAGAAACATTACGACGCGGCCTACCTGGGTTGCCAACAATATTTTGAGTTGGGTAGTTGGCAATCATACGCTGAAGTTTGGCGGTGAATGGCGAAATGCTGGTGGAAATATTCGGGCCGGAAACAACGAATCTGGCAGCTTCAGTTTCGGACGCGATACAACCAGTTTACCGTTTGTGACCAGCGGTCATCCGATAGCTGGATTTTTGCTGGGAGCTGTGAGCAATGCCAACGTTGACTTCCGCACAGTCAGCGCGTGGTATCCGCGTCAGAACGCTTACGTCGTTCACGCGGGTGATACCTGGAAAATGACGCAGAAGCTTACCGTCAATTATGGTTTGCGTTGGGATGTTTTCACACCGATGCGTGAGAAATTCAACCGCTTATCATTCTTTGATCCGGTCGGTGCGAACTCAGGAGCCGGTGGTCGTCCGGGACGATTAGCGTTTGCCGGAACCGGATATGGAACTGCCAGTTTTGGGGCTGATTTCCCTGAAAAAACCTGGAAAAAAGGTTTTGCTCCGCGTTTAGGCGTGGCGTATTCCTGGGATCAGAAAACCGTAGTCCGCGCCGGATATGGAATTTTCTTTGCGCAGGCATTTTATCCAGGTTGGGGCGGAGGTATGTCGCTGGACGGACTTAACCTCAATCAGAGTTTCAGCACAAGTGGATTTAATGGAATCGTTCCAGCGTTTTATTTGCAGAACGGCTTTCCGCAAAACTTCACTCGTCCACCGTTCATCAAGGATGACTTCCGAAATGGTCAGGGCATTTTATATCGTCCGACCGACGCGAATCGCCGTCCATATTCACAGCAATGGAACTTAACCATTGAGCGCGAAATGCCTGGCACCGTTAACGTCAGCGTGGCCTATGTTGGTAGTAAAGGAACCCGCCTTCCATCAAGCCTGCAACCACTGAATGTACTCAATCCCAACGACACTAAGGTCAAGGCTTTGGGTGCTGATTTGTTGCAGAATTTTGCAGCAGGCGAAACCGTTAAGTTTGCTGGAACCGCCAGGGAAGTTCGCATTCCTTATGCTGGATGGGTTTCGCAAATGACTGGCTGTAATCCTTCGGTGGCGCAGGCTCTTCTGCCTTATCCGCAGTATTGCAGTTCGCTGACTGGATTGAATGAAAATCAAGGCAACTCGGTTTACCATTCATTGCAGGTCAAAGCTGAGAAGCGTTTCAGCAAAGGCGTCTTCATGCTGGTTTCTTATACCAAGGCCAAATTGATTACTGACGCAGCTGACAACACACAACGCGAAGCCAGCACCTGGAACGGTTCCCAAGGCGTGATCTCACCATTTGAGCGGCGTCGCAGCCGTTCGCTCGCGCCTGATGACGTTCCGCAAATTCTGTCAGCGACGTTCGTTTACGAATTGCCGATTGGCAAAAATAAACGGTTCTTGAATAGCGGCATCGGAAGCGTCGTGTTAGGTGGATGGCAAGCCAGCACGATTTTCCGTGCTTCAAAAGGCACGCCGTATTTCTTCCGTTCAAGTCAGTGCAATATTCCTGGCGAATTTCGTCAGGGATGCTTGCCTGGCATCAAGGCCGGAGCTGATCCTTTCTTACAGGACATCAACAAGTTCGACCCCGGGAAAGGCCCGCTTTTCAACATCAATTCATTTGAACCGCTGGCGGCGTTCAATACTTTTGGATATACCGGGTCAGGTTCGCGCGTCACTAATTTCAGAGGTCCGACATTTAAGAATCAGGATTTCTCAATTATCAAAAACACGCGAATTCTTGAAAAGGTTAATTTTCAGATTCGGGCGGAGTTCTTCAATATGTGGAATCAACATCGTTTCATTGATGCTGGCGGTTTCAATATTGGTGGAAACTTCCCGTTTGATACGAACCTTGCGAGTCCAAATTTTGGCAAATGGACGGGAGGCGTTAGCTCTCCGCGTACCGTGCAACTTGGCGCTCGTGTAGAGTTCTAAGATTTCATTTGCTTAAAATTCAGCGTCACTTCCTGTCAATCAGAGGGTGACGCTTTTTTTATTTTTTCGGTGTAGCTGAGATTTACGGGAAGCCTTAACGGACAGAAAATTAATGTTATAGTTGCGTGAATGGACAACAACTTAAAGCTTCATCCACATCGGCGTTTTAATCCCTTAACAGGCGAATGGGTACTTGTTTCGCCACATCGAACACAGCGTCCGTGGCAGGGACAAATCGAAGAAACAGGTGCCGCCGCGCAACTGGCTTATGATCCAGATTGTTACCTGTGTCCGAGGAACAAACGTGCCGGTGGACATGAAAATTCCGACTACCAGCAAACCTTTGTTTTTGATAATGATTTTGCAGCGTTGAAGCCGGACACGCCTGATTTTGAATTTAACGAAAATAATTTACTCAAGGCGCGCAGCGAAGTCGGGCAATGCCGTGTTGTATGTTTTTCTCCTCGCCATGATTTGACGCTGGCGCGGATGACGGTACCGGATTTACGGGCTGTCGTTGATGTCTGGGCCAAAGAATTTGTCGCGCTCGGAAATTTGCCGAACATAAATTCCGTGCAGATTTTTGAAAACCGTGGCGCGATGATGGGCAGCAGCAATCCGCATCCGCACGGGCAAATTTGGGCGAATGAAACGCTCCCGAATGAATTAAACAAAGAACTGAATGCATTTCAGAATTATCCTGCGCAGCACGGCTCCGGCTTGCTTGCTGATTATCTAAAACTTGAATTATCCAAATCAGAACGCATTGTTTGCGCCAACGAACATTTCGTCATCGTCGTTCCATTTTGGGCTGTCTGGCCTTTCGAAACGTTGCTGATTAGCCGCCGTCAAGTGACGGGATTGGATGAATTGAACGACGCAGAACGTACGGGGCTGGCTGAGATTTTGCAGCAAATCACCATTCGCTACGATAATCTTTTTAGAACTTCTTTTCCTTACACGATGGGATTTCATCAACGCCCAACGGACGGTGGCGCGCATTCCGAATTTCACTTGCACGCGCATTTTTATCCGCCATTGCTGCGTTCGGCGACGGTGAAAAAATTTATGGTGGGCTATGAAATGTTGGGAATGCCGCAACGTGACATTACGCCGGAAGCGGCGGCGGAGCGATTGCGAGAGGTTTCATCAGTGCATTATTTAGAGGAAGAATAACTGGCAGGAAAAATGGGGGCAGGAAAAAAGAATGCTTTTGCAACCCAATAACAAGTTACGCCAACATTCGCTTGTACAGTTCTTTTTAAATTCTCTAATGATTCTTTTTTTCCTGCCAGCTCATCTCTTTTTCAGTTTCTGAAACAACTCTAATTCCTCTTTAGCTTTTATTTTTTCACCCTGCTTCTGATAAATCCGGCTCAAGTTGTAATGCGGTTCCGCATAATTCTGATCAAGCAGAATCGCCTGTAATAATGCGTCTTTCGCTTCAGTTGGTTTATTTTGCTTTTCTAAAATCTGGCCTAAGTTGTAATGAATTTGCGGTAACTTTGCGTCATAACGTAGCGCCTCACGTAATAAAATTTCCGCTTCTCCTAATTCATTTTTCCCCATCAACAAAATCGCCAGATTCAAGTTCGGCCACGGCGAAGGATTTGTTTGTTGGCGATTCAATTCAATCGCCGTGCGATAGCTTTTGACGGCTGTTTCGTTATGGCTCAAGTGCTCGTAGGTCAATCCTAAATTGTCATAGGCTCTAATCATCGTCGGATCAAGTTCGACTGCTTTTCTGAGCTTTATCACGGCTTGGTCGTATTTTTGCGCGTCATAATCAATGCGTCCCAGCCAATAAATATAAAGCGCATTTTCCGGCTGTTCCTGCGCTAGTTTTTTCAGTTCAGGAATTGCCCAACTGGGTTGATTCAGCTTCAGATAAGCCATCGCCAGCGTGAAGCGACTGCGTGCATCCAGCGGAGAAATCTTCTCAGCTTTCTTGTAACAAATCGCGGTATTCAACCAGTCGCCATCCAGGAAAAAAATCCCGGCGGTGAAGATTAATAATTTTGCGGCTTCAGCAGAATTTTTTTGCTGATTAATTTCATTAACGAGCAATGTTTCCGCCTGCTTGAAATCACGTTTTTTTAAAGCAACTTCCACTTCAACGCGAAGCTTTTCCGACAGCGGAATATTGGTTGTATTTTCCGAAATAGAAACTTCAGGTTTTACTTGTGCAACAGTCACCGCACCTAATATTAATAGGCTTATCAGCAATAAATAAATTTTTGATAGAGATCGTTTCATTATTTTGTCGCAGCAATTTTTTGCTTCACCGCCAGCGCCATTTTGCTTTCGGGGACGAGCTTCAATTCCAGTTCGATTTCCCGCTGTGCTTCATCGTATTTTTTCTGCTCCAAAAAGATCAACGCCAATGCCAAATGCAGTTCGGGCAATTTCGGATCAGCATTGATGGCGCGTTGATATTCGACGACCGCCAATTCGTATTTTCCCTGAAGCAAATAATTTTGTCCTAGCGTTTGATACAGCCGCGCCGAACCAGAATTCACACGAACAATATTTCGAGAACTCCATTCTGAAAGCTTGTCATAGGTTTTCCCCAACTGATAAACGTACTCTCCATTTTTCGGCTCAATTTCACGCAGTGCA
>JAYTCQ010000419.1:0-8901 GCA_043736395.1 Blastocatellia bacterium
GAGTACTGGCGCCCTTACTGCGTGCGGGATTCTGCATTTTAACGATCTTTGAACTTTTCGTAGAGCCGCAAATGACGATTGGCCAGGTCAGTTTGCCTGCCGTTAATCAGCATATATTTCAGCTTCGTGCGAGGTTCTAGCGGGTCGCCGTCCGTAATAATTAAATTTGCGATTTTGCCGACTTCGATGCTGCCGACCAATTTGTCGACACCAAAAATTTGTGCGGGATAAATCGTAAGTGCCTTTAGCGCTTCTTCTTTTGGGAGTCCAAAAGCGGCGGAGGTTCCGGCGTGATAGGGAAGTAAGCGAATATCGCCGGGGCTGCCAGGGCTTTCATTACTGGTCTTGAAAGCGATTTTAACGCCAGCCTTGAATAATTCTCCGGCCCGCGCGTACGTTACATCGTACGGATCATCTTCAGCATTTGGTTCATTTAAGACCGGAGGAAGGATGACCGGAATATTTTTTTCTTTTAATTGCGCGGCAACTTTGAGGGCTTCTTCCCCGCCATTGATGATGAGCTTAAGTCCGTGTTTGTTAGCGAATTCAAGGACGGCTTTGATTTCTTTTTCAGTGTTGGCATTCATCAATACCGGAGTTTCACCCTTTAAAACCGGGATCATTGCTTCCATCCCTAAATCAATCGGGCGTGCTGGAATTGATTTATCAGCGGCTGAAGCTTCTTTGGCTTTTAGATAAACCTTGGCGTCTTCGATCATTTTATTGAGCGATTCGATGCGTTTATCGCGTTGCTGGCGCATTGCTTCTGACGGAGTGAATGCGAATCCGCCGAATCCGCCGCCGCCCACAGGCAGGCTTGGATAGTTCATCGCCATCGCGACCGGGGCTTTCAATTTCATTTCCTGTGGTGTCCATCCATCCAGATTAATTAATGCCGCCTGTCCCGAAATAATTCCGCCTTGTGGAGAAGTCAAAACTGTCGTGACGCCATTGGCGCGGGCGACGCCGATGTGTTCACTGTTGGGATTCACCGCAGTCAGCGCTTTGGCGTTCGCGTTGAAATCACCAAGTTCAGTCGTATCAACAGTAGAATTTACGGCATTGATTTCGACGAGTCCGAGCACCGTACCCGAATCAATCAAGCCTGGATAAACCGAGAGGCCAGTCGCGTCAATAATTTTTGCGCCGGAAGGGATGCTGACCGTTGCGCCGACGTCGGATATTTTTCCGCTACGAATGATGATTGTGCCTTTTTCAATGACGGCTCCGGTGACGGTGACGATTTTGGCGTTCCGAATGGCTAAAATGTCGGACTTGCTCTGCGCGTAAATGGAGTAAGAAAATGTGCAAATTAGAAGGATTGAAATTATTTGTTTCATTAAAATTTTAGCTCCAACGATAAATCAATAGATTGGTACTCAGTGCCTGTATAAACGATAGAAAAGCTTGATTGAAGTAACGACAATTTTGGATTACGCTTTTTGCGGCTTTGTAAAATAAACGGATGAGAGGTTGGAGGTTCCCATCCGTAACAAATATTTGGGTCTCTTTGAGGTTTCGGCCAGATTATGCAAGCGTTCGCAGGTTCACTTTTAAATTCAAATTTCTGGTTGGACTCATTTTTTCTTAATCTAAATAGTGAATCTTCGGGCGAAGTGAACACATTCATCCTAAACTTTTGACACTCGAAAGTACTTACTGAATTCGCAGTTTGAGAGACAACAATTCCTGAAAAAATAATGATCGAAAACAAACTGAAAATTATACTCTTCATAACCTCACCTCTTTATTGATGATGCGGATGCGCGTCCCATTCTGCTTGTGCGGGAGTGGGTGGCGCAGGCATGACCGTTGGTTGAGGTGTTCCAGTTGATTTCTTTTCCTTTTCAATCAACGCTTTTTTCTCTTTGACTAAAGCTTCGCGTCGCTCTAAATCTTTGGTGCGATCAAAGTAAATTTCGCCTTCGATCATCGTGATGTCCGGGCGCGAATACACACTAAACGGATGTCCATTGAAGATCACCAGATCGGCGTCTTTGCCAACATCAATGCTGCCGACGCGGTTTTCGATTCGCATCATTTCGGCAGCATTTAGCGTAATCATTTTCAATGCTTCTTCTTCCGTAAGATCGCCGTACTTCATCAGCTTTGCCGCTTCTAAATAAAAATGCCTGGAAGTTTCGTTGCTGTCAGAGTGAATCGCAACCTTGATTCCTTTGCGCGTCATCACTGCCGCATTGTAGGGAATCGCGTCGTATGCTTCCATTTTGTATGACCACCAATCCGGCAGAATGGAGGCGCTCGCACCATGCTTCGCGATTTCCGGTGCAACTTTGTAGCCTTCCAACGTGTGCTGAAAAGTATGAACTTTGATGCCGAATTCTTCCGTTAAATTTATGAGCATCGCGATTTCATCGGCGCGATAGCAATGCGAATGAATATCAATTTTGCCGCGCAAAATATCAGCGATGGCTTCAAGTTTGATGTCTTTGCGAGGCGCGACGACATCTTCGCCGCGTTTCTTCGCAGCTTCAAAATTATCCCATTTCTTAATGTATTCACGGCCTTCAGTGAAGGCCTGGCGAATGGTTTCTTCAACTCCCATGCGCGTCGCGGGGTATCGTTGTTGAATGCCGGGTGCACGGAAATTTGCACGTTTCGGATTTTCTCCGAGCGCAAATTTTATGGTGCGCGGCGCGCCTTCAAAATACATTTCATCAGCGGTTTTGCCCCACTTCAATTTGAGCATCGTGTTCTGTCCGCCGATGGCGTTCGCGCTGCCGTGAAGTGGATGAATTGTCGTCATTCCTCCCGCCAGCTGCCGATATATATTGATGTCGGTAGGATTTACTACATCGCGCATGCTGACCATTGCCGTAACGGATAAAGAGCCTTCATTGACGGAATCAAGTGCTGTGTGCGAATGGGAATCTACGAATCCGGGAGTGACGAATTTCCCTGTGGCATCAATTACTTTGGCGTTAGCGGAGGCTTTGACATTTTTCCCGACGGCAGTAATTTTCCCGTTTTTGATGAGAATGGAACCGCCTTCGATATTGCCGTGTGAAGCCGTCATGATCGTCGCATTTTTGATCAGCGTTTCTTCCTGCGCAAAAACCGAAATTCCTAAAACAAAAGTAAGGGTAAAAAAAGTAACCAGATGTTTCATAAAATTTTTCCTGAGAGGTACGATAGGCGTCCCCGCCTGTCGTCGCATACACTAACTATCCCGTAAAAGATACCTTGCAACTACGACAGGCGAGGACGCCTATCGTACCCATTTATGGCTTCCTGACGCCACTGAATTCAAAACTTGTTCCCATTGTTTCCATTAAACCAGTGATTGAATTCCCTTCGATTTTTCCTTTTGCATTTACGGATAATTGCTGGTTTTGAAAATTGATTTGATAGGTGAAGCTCAATTCATTTCCAACCAATTTTCCGTTGCTGACAGCTACATTACCGGAAGGAGTGCCCATTTCTCCGGTTACATTTTCTCGATCAACCTGAAGGGTTAACGGCGCGTTCATCGTACCGGACGGGGAATTGATAGTTAAAATCCAGCTTCCCGCCGCGTTCACACTGGAACCAACCGGCGCGGGGCCACCACGACCATTTCCTTCCGGTCTTCTTGGCAATTCCGGAGCCTTCACTTCAAACTGTCTGCCATCAACAAAGGTGTACTTTATTTTCGTATCTTTACTAAAAAGATCACCCGTCGTTACGACCAGATTCGCAATTTTTCCCTGCTCAATACTGCCAAGCTGTTCGGCTAAGCCAAAGATTTGCGCGGGGTAAAGAGTCAGCGCTTTAATGGCTTCCTCTTTGGCAAGACCGGCTTCGATGGCTTTTGAAGCGTTTGCGATAAAATCGCCTGAACGAGTTAAATTTCCAGAAGTGAAGGCGAATTTAACGCCTGCCTTGCTGAGCGCCGCCGCCGCCTTCGGAGCTTCTGCGCGATCTTTTAAGATGCGCAACGATTCGGATTCAGGATCATCCAATCCTGCTGGTTTTTGTGGAAAGCCAAGGCTCAGCAGAACCGTCGCATTTTTTTGTTTGAGCAGTTCGGGAATTAAGTAACTTTGCCCGGCTCCGCTCAGCATATATTTCAAATTGAATTCTTCGCCGAGTGAAATTGCACGGCGAATTTCACGTTCGCTGGTGACATTAAAGATGACAGGCATTTTTCCACTGATGATCGGTAGCAAAGCTTCCATTGATTTGTTGTGCGTTGGACGAGCTTTGCCGCGCGAAGATTTTCCGTAATTATCCCACAACTCTTGATAATTTTTCGCGTCGAGAAAGGACTGACGCAGGAAGGCGAAAACCCCCATTAGCGAACCAGGGTAGCCCCCACGAGCACCACTAAACCCGATGCTGAGTGCGAGCGGGGAACGCAGTAGCAGCTTTTCTCCTGATTCAGTTCCCAAATTGATGAAAGCGGAGCGTCCGCGAAAAACTCCATCGCGCGGGGAAGTCAAAGCCGCCGTAATTCCCGCGTTCCGCTGTTGATCGAACGTTTCAGCGTTAACAGAAAGAAGCTCATTTACGGAAATTTCAGGAAGCAAACCGGCATCTGTCGGCCCGGCATTTTGTGTATTAAATTGCCCTTGCGGAGCGCCTCCACCACCACCAGCGGGAGTCGTGGGAGGTTTAATTCCGTAACTCGAATAAGCGTCAATCAATCCGGGATAAACGGTCATCCCTTTACCATCAATGACACGAGCATCGGCGGGCACGTTGACGTCTGCGCCAACCGCCGCGATCAATCCATTGCGAATTACGACCGTTCCGTTCGCAATCGTTGCACCAGAAACAGTGACAATGGTTGCGCCTTTGATGGCGTAGCTTTCTGAATTAGTAAGTTGTGCGTAAACTGAGGCAGTGAAAATTAGTAAAATAGCGACAAGGCAACTGAGCCGCAAGAAGCTCTGATTCATCATGTAATGTTGGCTCCAATGGAAGTTTTGTTTCTCGCTCCGAACAATCGCGGATTTTTTAAAACTGAAAACAAATGTAGATTAATCGTGTTATGGCGCAAATGCAAATACATGGAAGTCGAGTGAAAATGGTTTTTTTCGATGCTGGCGGAACACTTTTTGATGTCGCGGAGCCAGTCGGAAACACGTATGCAACACTTGCGCAATGGTTTAATCAGAAAGTTGAGCCTGAACGGTTACAATTTAATTTTCTGGCTGCCTTTAAGCGGATGCCGCCACTCGCTTTTGATCCGAAATTGAGTGAAAAAGATTTATTCAAAGCAGAATATCAATGGTGGTTTCAGTTGGTTTCCAATGTGTTTTCTGAGAGCGGAGAATTTAAGAATTTTGAGGAATTCTTTGCGGAGGCTTATGCGCACTATGCTCAGCCTCAGGCGTGGAAACTTTTTGATGATGTCTTGCCGACGTTAGAAATATTGCAGGAAAAGCGAATAAAAATGGGCGTGATCTCAAATTTCGACTCGCGCTTGATTGGATTAGTCGAAGGGTTCGGATTAAAAAAATATTTTGATTCGATTCATTTTTCCAGCCGAGTTGGCTTTGCGAAACCTCACCCCGAAATCTTTCTGACGGCACTTCGGGATAACATAATCGACCCTTCGGAAGCTGTTCATATCGGAGATCATCCGGTCGAAGATTACTCTGCCGCACTCAAGGCAGGAATGTCTGGATGGCTGATTGAATGCAACAGGATAAAATTTGGTCTGTCATCATTTCTTGAGACTCTCAGCGCAAAGTGATGATGACTGAGGGAATAAATTAGAACTGTTGCATTATCGTTGAAATTGGTTACACTTATTTCGATTCTTGCCGAATACTCAGTCCAAAACCGTACAATTGTCTCAATGCTCCTCTTGAGAAGTTATAACAATTTAAAGGGATTTCACTCTATGTTCAAAGCCACCTTGAGCCATCTGGCTGGCGAAAAGAGAGTGTGGGCGCTCTTGCTTGTTTTATGTTTGCCGGGTAATCCTGCGATCAATGCGCAAACAGGCACAACCATCACTGACGCCGATGCCATTCGTTTACTAGAACAATCCACCTTCGGTCCAACCGAATCCACCATCACCGAAGTAAAATCACTTGGCGCTGATGCCTGGATTGAATCACAATTTTCCGCGCCAATTTCCTGGCTTCCTTATTACGCGCCAGCTCCTGCAAATAGTACCCTCCTTTGTTCCACCGGAACCGCGGAGGAGCAGCGCATTTGCTATCGTGATAATTACACGATGTATCCGTTGCAGTTGCAGTTTTTCAAGCGTGCGATGAATGGCAAAGACCAGCTTCGTCAACGCACTGCATTTGCCTTGAGCCAGATTTTTGTAGTCTCAGGTAAGCAGATCATCCAGCCAAGTTCTGTCGCGCCGTATTTGGATATGCTGACAGAATCCTCGTTTGGAAATTTTCGGCAGTTGTTGCAAAAAGTGACGCTTAGTCCAGCGATGGGCAGGTATCTGGATATGGTCAATAACGATCCTCCGAATCCAGCGTCGGGGACTGCTCCAAATGAAAATTATGCCCGCGAAGTCCTCCAGTTATTTTCGTTAGGAACTGTCATGCTGAATCAGGATGGAACGCCGATGCGTGACATCAATGGACGGACGATTCCCAGCTATTCACAGGCCGCTATCGAAGGATTCGCGCACGTCTTTACCGGGTGGACGTTCGCCACCCAAACCGGGAAAACTGCGTTGGTTCATAATCCTGAATACTATGTAAAACCAATGTGGTTATATCGTGACCCCGGCGGATACGATGCGAACCATTTCAAAGGTGAAAAGATTTTATTGAGTTATCCGAATGCGCCATGGGCAATTGCACCGGGATATGCGGACGGCGAAACCGATCTCAAACGAGCCTTGGATAACATCTTTTTTCATCCCAATGTCGGGCCGTTTCTCGGCAAACAGTTAATTCAGCATCTGGTGACGAGTAATCCTTCGCCAGCTTACGTTAGCCGGGTTGCCGGAATTTTTAATAACAACGGGGTAGGGATTCGCGGCGACATGCGGGCAGTAATTAAAGCGATCCTGCTTGATCCTGAAGCCCGTGGCGCGAGCAAGACTGCCGCGAGTTACGGCAAGCTGCGCGAACCTGTTCAGTACGTCCTGAATTTGCTCCGCGCCTTTAATTCCACCACTGATTACCTTCACGCGGAGCAGGTGAAAGCAATGGGACAGGATTTGTATTATTCTCCGTCGGTCTTTAACTATTTTCCTCCTGATTATCAGATTCCGAATACGTCAACACTCGGCCCGGAATTTGCGATTCAATCCAGCTCGACAGCGATGTATCGTTTGAATTTTATTCATACTGTGATTACCGGATTACAGACGAATTACGCACCGGCTAATTTCCAGATTGATCTGGCGAAATATCAGGCGATGGCTAACGATCCACCGGCCCTGGTCGAAGCGCTCAATCGGTTGTTGTTGCACAATTCAATGTCGGCAAATATGAAAACCGATGTCTTGAAAGCTGTAAATGCGGTCGAAACGACGAACCCGAAACTTCGTGCGCAAACGGCGATTTATCTGGTCGCGACTTCTTCGCAATATCAGGTCCAGCGATAAATTCAAGTCATAATTTTGAGGAAAAATATATGAATCACTCACGCAGAAAATTTATCAAACAAACCGGAATGAGCCTGAGCGCGGCGGCGATGCTGTCACAAATTGATGGGTTAAATCGCGTCGAAGCCCAGACCGCCAGCGATTACAAAGCGCTGGTTTGCATCTTTTTATTTGGAGGAAATGACGGCAATAATACTGTCCTTCCTTACACAAATTATGCGGCATATAACGCGGTTCGAGGCCCAAGTACCGGGCTTAATATTCCGCAAGCCGAATTGCTGAAAATCACTGTTCCAAGTCACAGTGCTGATTATGGCTTGCACCCAAGTCTGGTCGAATTACAAACACTTTATCAGCAACGTAAATTAGCAGTAATGTGCAATACCGGAACGCTGGTTCAGCCATTAACGCGGACTTCGTTTTTGAATAACGCGCCGCGTCCTGAGCATTTATTTTCGCATTCGGATCAACAGATACAATGGCAATCGGCTGTGACGAGTACGACGCAGGCGGGTTCGGGCTGGGGCGCTCGAACTGCTGAGGCAATGGCAGCGGCAAATGGCACGAATTCATTTCCACCCTTACTCTCAGTCGCCGGAGACGTTCTGTATGGAGTAGGGAAAAATACGAGAACGTTCGTTCCAGGCGCGCCGTTGTTTGGCTTTCCTGCCGATGTTTCCCGCCATCAACGTTATAAATCTTTGCGCAGCGTACTGACCTACGACCTTGATTCAATTCTGATCAATGCCAACAGCACAATGACGAGTGCAGCGATTGATAACACGAATAAATATAGTGCCGCGATGACGGGAAATACTGTCGCGACGGCGTTTCCTAATACTTCGCTTGGCGTGCAGTTAAAACAAATCGCAATGACGATCAAAGCGCGAGCTGCGATTGGTCTGAAGCGACAAGTATTTTTTGCATCGCTCGGCGGATTCGATACGCACAGTACGCAGTATTTTTATCACGCGACATTGCTCTCACAGGTCAGCAAAGCGATGAAAGCATTTTCAGATTGTATGGCTGAAATTGGCACTGAATCAGATGTGACAACTTTTACCTTGTCGGATTTTGGCCGGACTTTGAAGCCCGCCAGCGGTGGCGGCACAGATCACGGTTGGGGCAATCATCATTTTGTGATGGGCGGTGCGGTGGACGGTGGAGATTTTTATGGCAGCTACCCGACACTGCAATTGAACGGCGCGAGTGATGCCGGAGATGAGGGAAGATGGATTCCGACGACCTCTGTGGATCAATACGGCGCGACTCTCGCTTCGTGGTTCGGTGTGCCTGACAGCGCGATGAATACGGTGTTTCCGGCGATTGATAATTATTTGGTGAGGAATATTGGGTTTATGAATTAA
>JAYTCQ010000420.1:0-8536 GCA_043736395.1 Blastocatellia bacterium
CAATTTATTGAAGTTCCCGACATCAGAAAAAATCAGCTCGCGCTTTCAGGAATTTCAATGAATGGCGAGTATGAAAATGGCGGAAAACTTGAAGCCCTGGTTCAGGCAAGTCCGGCGCTGCGACGAATGCGACGCGGCATGATTTTGAATTACGGGTACGCCGTTTACAACCCGAAACTTGATCCGAGTAACCGTACAAATTTGACGACACAGGCGAAATTATATCTCGACGGACAACAAATTTTTGTGGGTAAAGAAGCTCCCTTAACAACCCCGCAACCAGCCAAAACAAGGCGCGTTTTTGCTGGCGGTTCAATTGATCTCGGAGCCAATCTCAAGCCAGGTCAATACGTCATGCAGGTTATTGTCAGTGACCTTTTGGCAAAGGAAAAAAGCCGCACTTCGACACAATGGATTAATTTTGAAATCCTGAATTAGTTATTTTGGGGTTTGATCTTTGGCAAGATATTGCTTCGTTCAGAGTTCAAACTTTAGTTTGCTTTTCCGCCGCGCTTCGCTGGCGGAAAACACGCTCAAGCGTGAACTCTGAACAAAAAACAAAGCCCTCACTAACCATCCATTTCCCTTCCTGAACCTGCTTTTAGAAGAATTGTTCCTTCCTACCACTTGCGCTCTGTCTCAGTCTTGCTAAGATAGCTTTCATATTTACTCACAAGTTTTTATAGCGGTGATTCAATGACAGCAAAAATTTTAGAAGGCGCTGCGGTTGCGCAGCAAATAAAACAACGTGTCGCTACGCGTGTAGCAGAGCTAAGCTTCAAGCCTGGACTGGCAGTCGTGATTGTCGGTACGGATCCGGCTTCTCAGGTATATGTCGGCAACAAAGTCAAAACCTGCGAAACGCTGGGCATCTATTCTGAAAAACATGCGTTGCCGGAAGAAACGACTACGGAGCAGCTTCTAGCACTGGTTCGGGAACTGAATCAGCGCGACGAAATTGACGGGATTCTCGTGCAATCCCCGTTGCCCAAACACATTAATGAAGAAGAAATCGTTGAAGAGATTGATCCGGCGAAAGACGTGGACGGCTTCCACAAAATCAATGTCGGATTATTAACGCTGGGGCAGGATGCGTTAGTTCCCTGCACTCCGGCAGGCATTATTGACCTGCTGGATCATTATCAAATCCCAATCGCAGGCGCGAACGCCGTCGTCATTGGGCGCAGTAATCACGTCGGAAAACCGATGGCGATGTTGTTATTGCAACGCAACGCCACTGTTACGATTTGCCATTCGCGAACGAAAGATTTAGCTGAAGTTTGTCGCCGAGCTGACATCGTGATCGCCGCAATTGGTCGCGCTGCGATGATTACTGGAGAATTTATTAAAGAAGGTGCGGTAGTCGTTGATGTCGGAATGAATGAAGCTTCCACGGAAGTAGAAGTAAGGCGTATTTTCACCGATGAAGAAATCCCCAAACGGTTGGAAGCTTTGGCTAAACGCGGCGTCACTTTGGTCGGAGATGTCGAACCGCGCAGTGTCTCGAAAAATGCATCGTACCTGACACCCGTCCCTGGTGGAGTAGGGCCGTTGACCATCGCCAAATTAATGCAAAATACTGTCAAAGCGGCGGAGAAAAGAAGGGGAAAACAGGGAGCAGAGATTAGGGAGTAGGGGTATCCCTGCCCCCTGAAAACTGACACCCGAAACCTGCTATGCTAAAGGTTGGATTAACAGGTGGCATTGCTTCCGGCAAAACATATGTGGCGGATTCGCTTTGCAAATTAGGCTGCGAAGTTTCCGACGCAGATGTTGTCGCACGAGCGATTGTCGAACCAGGGCAACCAGCGTATGAAGATATTGTTCAGGCGTTCGGACAAGAAATCTTACATCCCGACGGAACCATTGATCGCGCCAGGCTCGGAGCTATCATTTTTGCCGATGAGCAAGCCCGCTTAAACTTAAATGCGATGACACACCCGCGCATCCACGAGGCGCAAAGCCGATGGTTGGCTGAAGTCGCGGAGCGTAATCCTAACGCAATCGCCATTATTGATGCGTCTTTAATGATTGAGTCTGGCGGATATAAAAAATTTGACAAAATTATCGTTGTTTACTGTTCATTAGAAGTTCAATTGGAGCGTCTCATGACGCGCAATAACCTCCCCTGCGAAGAGGCGATGAAGCGCATCGCTGCTCAAATGCCGGCGTCCGAAAAGCTAAAATATGCTGATTATTCAATTGAAACCTCCGGCGGATTCGAATCTACCGACCAACAGGTTGAATCGCTTTATATAGAACTGGAAAAACAGGCAAAGAAAACCTAAGATAGATTATTTTGCGGCTCTGGAAATTACCGCTCTTTAGGTCTTTACATCAGATGGAGCCATCAACAGATTTCTATTTATCTGCTCATTAATCTGGCTCCAAAGGTTTTTTTACAGCCTGTTTTATGTTTAGCGTGCGCACCCACTCGCAGCTTCTGCCCCGGCGCGGTGGGTTGGGTTAAAAACAGGCTGCTTTTAAGGCAGGGATGCCAACTTATTCCTTTCTCTTGGCATCCTCGCCGCAACTGTTTTTAGACAAAGAATATGGGGAACTCCTTAAAAAATTCACTCCCTGAAGTTGCTTTCACTGTCGTGCAGGAACGCCAGACAACTGAAGATTTTAGGCCCTGGCAGGCAGCACAGGAAACGTTAGCCGCCAGCAATAATCTGGCTTTAGTAACGATTAATTCAGAAAATGACTACCGGCATAATGTCGCGAATGAAACCAGCATTTGCCGTACTTTTCTGAGCGATCCGGTGAAGTCTTCGATGTGTGCCGAATATTGCGGAAGAGCGTATTCACGGGTTTTGAATGAAGATCAGCCGATCACTTTTCGTTGTGGCGCGAACCTGCATTGCTTCGCGGCCAAGGTCAGCGCTCCAGGAGAAACCACCCCAAAAGTTTTGCTGGGTGGCAGAATTTTTCTTTCAGCCAGCGATTATCGTCAATTTCTGCAAAGTGAAAATAGTGGTTCAGCCCGGCCCGATCCCGAACTTTTCAGCAATATTAAATTTACCGATCAGGAAGAATTTGACCGGGCGCGTCAAATGATTGTCGGCACCGCTTCAGAAATATTTGCCGCCGCGCATCAGCATCAGGAAGCCATCGGTCAGGAGCCTAAATCAAATCCGGCTGAAACAATAACGCCAGTTGTATCAGCGCAACATCTGGAATCATTTTTTAATAATTCTTTTGAGCAAAATTGCCGCGAAGCCATGCAAATGATTGGAGCTTGTTTTCAATTAAATTCTGCGGCTCTGCTAATGAAAGACGAAGGAAAATGGTTAGCGTGCGCCGCCGGTGGAGCCTCTCGTGATCGCCTGATCGGATTTAATTTAAGCGCTGATTCGCCTTTACTGCAACAACTTCAATCCGAAGAAACAGAAACATCCAGACTGCCTTTAGGGAAAGAAGAATTGAACGAAATTCGCGCTTATGTGCATTGCTTTCGCGCTGACGCTTTTCCTTTTTTCATGGGCAATGAATTAACCGGAATTCTGCTGGCGCTTGATACTGAATTTACTGAAGTGACGGCGCAACAATTATCACAGCTTGGAAAAAATTTGATTGTTCCATTGGAGTTGTCACGATTACGCGAAGAGGTTTCTGAGCGCAGCAAATCAATGGCGCAGTGGCAGGAATTCGCTCACCTGCTGGCCACGCGTACAAATTCGGCTGAAGCATATTCTGCCATCGTTGAGAAAGCTTCCGCCAATCTCGGCGCTGAACGAGTTTCCCTTTTGATTTACCAAGAAGAATCCAAGCAACTGCTATGTCAGGCCGCTGTCGGCTTATCCGAAGAAGTGATCAATGACCTAAAAATGGGAAGCGGAATTTCTGAAGTTGTCCTCGAACGCGGCGAACCTTTGCTGGTTTCAGATGTCACAGATTTGCCGTGGCTTTCCACCAGACTTCATCATCAGGCACAAACGAATTCTTTTATCAGCTTTCCAATTATTAGCGGGAGCAAACGATTTGGCGTCCTCAACATTACGGATCGAACGAACGGGCATAGTTTTAATGGGAACGATCTGAACTGGCTGCGCATGCTGTCTCCGTACATCATCGCCGCGCTTGAAAAAATTGAATTGAAAGAAAAAGCGCAACGCTTTCAATTGATGGCGATTACTGATCCATTAACTGGATTATTAAACCGTCGCTATCTGGAAGAACGATTCAATCAGGAAATTGAACGATCGAAACGTTATCAGTTCCCGCTCTCTTTCGTGATGATGGACATTGACAGCTTCAAATCTTTTAATGATACCTACGGGCATCAAGTCGGAGATGACATTCTGCGCGAAACCGCCGATTGCATCCGTAAATCATTGCGTAATTTCGATGTTCCAGCCCGCTACGGCGGTGAAGAATTTATTGTGGTGCTACCGGAAACAGATGTAACTTCGGCCACCGTGCTCGCCGAACGCCTTCGCAGAGCCGTTGAAAGCCACTTTGCTGAGAACAGCGCGCAGCGTCAGGTGACCATCAGTGTCGGCGTCTCCAGCCTGAGCAAAAACCTGCAAAATCGGCAACAAGTGATCCGCGCAGCCGACCAGGCGTTGTATGCTGCAAAAAAACGAGGAAAAAATTGCGTAGTAGTGTACAATACGGAGCTGGTTCCGGGTCTTGCTTAATTTCTTTTGATTTTTGAGAAATATACCGTAGCCACGCGCCAGAAACGAAATCTGTTCAGGACATCAAGAACGCCTCCGCGTCCACCCAACCTTGAAGCCTTACCCAGAGTGAAATTTTACCTTTCAGCTCGTGCCCTCTAAAACATCAGGTTTGCTTTAACGACACTATTCTTGCATGTCTTACTCCTCATTTAATTCTCTTCGAATCCCTATTTTGAGCCAAATTGCGGGCGATGAAATATTGCCTCGTTCGGCTTCCGCGATAGATGATATTTATCAGGCCGCTGTGCTGAAAAATACACGCGCCATGGCGGTCGTAGGCCGTCCGCAATCCGGCAAATCAGAGCTGTTACGATTGACGTTTGATAAATTATTCAGCGAACAAGGTCGTACGCTGCCAATTTATTACAACTTGCGTCGTGATTGCTTTAAACCGGAAAGTTTCGCCGAAGATTTTCTGCTGACGGCGTTACGGCATTTCCTGGCATTTGTCGGAAACGATGCGGAGCTGGTCGTTCGCTATGAGCTTTCGATTCACGATTTATTGTTCATTGCTCATCCCAGCGAACAACCTGTCATCAAAGAAATTATTGATGGCTACGAAGCTCGCTTGCAACAAGACGATCTGCGCTCTTTGATTCGTTATGTGCTGGGAATTCCTCATCGTCTGGCTTCACGCAGCCCCTACCATCTCGTCGTGCTTTTAGATGAAGCGCAGTGGCTGGGACGCGTCCTCGCCGATGAAGAAGTGGCAACGCTCTTCACCGAAATCTTGCAGCAACCGCATTCCGTTTCGTTCATTTTGACCGGACAGCAACGGTCATTACTGGATCAACTGGCCGCCGAAGAAGGCGTCATCGGAACCATCAAATTATTACATTTTGAAAATCCAGAATGGACTTCGCTGCAACTTCAAACCAGCCGCTGGTGCCGTGATGAAGCGGTTAAATACGATCCCGAAGTTGGGCGGATGGCCGTTCACCAATTAGATGGAAATTTATTTTACCTGCGTTCATTGGTCGTGGCTGCGAATGAACGACAAATGCTTTTTGATAAGGGAGCAGATTTTGAACGGCTTTACGTCGCAGAACTGCTGCAAGGGCGGATTGCGCATTATTTTTCTCGCTTATTAAGAAATATTGCGAACGACGCGACCGACGGTCAGGTCGGAGAATTAGCCGCCATCGAAATCGTTTATATTTGTCACGAAGCCCTCGCTTCGCGTGCGCCGGTTGATCAGCTCAAGTCAAAAATTTCGCCACGTATCAATACAGACAAATTGCTTTTGCACCTTCATCAAAACGAACTGATTACGTTACTGGATGGACACGTGCTGCCGTCAGAAGACGAAGTATTTTGTGATTGGATCAGAGCCACCTATCGTCGGTTTGAAGGCGATTCATTAGAGGTTGTCCGGCTTGATCTGTTGCGCCGTCGAATTAAATCCATTGCTGAAGTACTCGCCCTGAGCACACGCCGCAGTCTTCATAAACAATTAGAAATGCTGCTTCGGCAATTTGACCAGCAAAGCGTTGGACGTTCGCTCATGGCTCATGATGAATTCGTCGTGCGTTACGGGCAGGCTCCTTACGAAATCATTAGGGCTGGCTTAGAAGCCGAGACTGAAAGAATTCACTTGCCCGCTTTTATTCATATTGCGGAAGGCAGTTTATTTGGAACACTGACACAGACGATTGCAGGAAATTGGAGCTACTTATTAGCTTTCGGTTTTGAAGGCGGCATTTACGATCAAGAGCACGAAATTATTTGGTTGCTGGCCGTCGCCGATTCACCTACCGCGGTTTCAGCGGATGCGATTGATTCCTTAGACGTACAATTACAGGACATTCAATCAGCTTTGAAAATTAATTATACTGCTGATAAACCGTCGGCTCGATTGGTGCGATGGGCAATTAGCAAATTGGGATTCACTCCTGATGGAACCGCAGCGTTATCGAAGCGTGGCTTTGCTTCTTCGGATAGCTTGCAACTTGAACTCTTCACAAAACTGCTGGAAACCGCTCAAAAAGTCGAAGTCAAACCAGTTCCGGCTGATGACGACCAAGGCAGTTTATTACCGCTGATGGAACCAGCTCCGCAGGATTCCTCGGACAATTTTCTCGAGATGGAAGTCTTGGAAGTTTCAACCGAGATAGAAAGTGAAACCGCCCTCGACCCTGATGATTTTCAGGACATCGTAGATGAGATTGGGAATCCTGAGGCACCAGCCATTGTCGGACTGAACGTCGCCGCAGAAACTGCGAAAGTTGAAAGCCAACCGGCTCTCGCTCCTGCCGAATCAAATGACTTGATCCTGTCAATTCCGATCAATGACGACAAGGAAATTATCGCTGCGCGCGTCGCCGAGAAAATGGCGAAAGAAGCCGGATTTTCACCCGAAGCCGTCAATCAAATCAAGACAGCATTAATCGAAGCCTGCCTGAGCCTCGCCGCTGCGGAATCCTCAACCGAAGGTAAAATTTATCAACGCTATCATCTCGACAACGAAAAATTATCCATCACAATTTCTAATTCTGAAGCTGGACTCTATTCCAATGACGGAGAATTAATCGTTGATGATCTGAACCGAATCTGGCGTCTTGATGTGCTGCGAAGTCTGATGGATTCCGTTCGATTACGGAAACTTAATGATGGATGGAAAATTGAAATGATCCGATTAATTCCAGCAATTGTGGTGGCGTAAATTCAACCAATGATTTCCTTTTTTAAAGGTACCGAAATCATAAACATCTTTTCCTTCGAATGATTCAACAATGCTGGATGATTCATTGAACATTATCTGCGATGCGTTTCAGGTACCCCTTAGGATTCCACGTAATCAAATAGGCTTCTTTGCTCCGGTCTATGATGAAATCTGAATTTTCCTTAATGAAGGTTTCTATTGCTTCATAGGGCCCGGGCTGAGGGCCAACTGCAAGCCCATGGTGGCAAATACTGTCTTCGACAATGAAGTAATCACCCAGTTTGACGAGATTATGATAGGTGCGCAAGACCTTAAGAGTATTCTCATACGTATGCGAACTATCTTCGATTACTAAGACGCGCTCATCTTTACCTATCAGGCGGCGCACTTCAGAGAAACCTGCACAAGCGTCATTTTCAATTAAGGTAATACGTGGATGGACACGGGTTTCAGCAGCAACATCAGATAAAGAAACATCTACGCTAATGATTCGTCCATGCCCTAATAAATCGCAGAGGTGCGCCAATGCCAGAGAGGAACCACCAAAGCGACAACCTATTTCCACAATCACATCAGGACGATGGGCATAAATTAATTCCTGATAGACCCAAAAATCTAACGGGCTTTTTAGTGTCGGAACGCCAAAGTAGGTACTTTTTTCTACAATTTGACGTTGCATGTAGGGCAATATTTTTCCGAGTGGCAAATGTAGTGAGGTTTCAAGCCTGGGAACATCCATCATTGGTGCCGATGTTTCCTCATTGCGATAAGCTGCGGCATCGGCAGGCGCAGGAGTAATAGGCAGCCTTTCTTTAGGTACGCCATGCCAACCATGCTCAGGTTTAAGAAATACGCCAACTGTGTCTCCCCACTCCGAACTCGACTCATCGGAGTGCGGCCCCCAATCAGTACTTACTTCGACCAGCGTAATCTTTCCGTAAGAGGCCAACGCACGGTATGAATCAGGATAAAAGCGCCAACAATCAACAGGATAACGATGTTCTGAGCCGCGTGAAGGGGCGATCAAAAAAATCTTCCCATTTGGTTTTAAGACTCTTACTATTTCTATCCAGGTTATCCAAAAGTATTCAATAGAGTTGTTGCGGTGAAAGAAAAAAGCTAGTCTAAAGAAATGAAATTAGCACGAAAAGAACTAAAGAACAAAAGACAATGGCGAGCAGCAACGGGA
>JAYTCQ010000421.1:0-9436 GCA_043736395.1 Blastocatellia bacterium
TCTGAACATTAGAGTTTTGCTGGTTCCATTTTGGGAACTAAGGTGTGAATCAGACTCCACGCGATAACATACGTCACACCTGCAATAATGAACATTGGCAGGTAGTATCCTGGATTTTGATCCAGAACTTTTCCGATATAAAGCGGCAGCATAATTCCGCCTAAGGCTCCGGCACAACTGCCAACGCCCACGACTGAACCAACCGCTTTTTTCGGGAACATGTCACCCGGCAACGTAAAGAGATTTGCTGACCATCCCTGATGCGCTCCTGCCGCAATCCCAACCATAATAACAGCCGTCCATGCGCTGGTGGTGTAATGGGCAATGGCTACTAGCGGCATGACGACTGCAAATCCCAGCATCGTAACTTTGCGCGCCCAGTTCACCGTCCAGCCTCGTTTGATTAAGGCAGAGGAAATGTATCCGCCTCCGACCGAACCCACATCAGCAATAATGTAGACTAAAGTTAAATACGGAATGAGATTTCTGCCGCTGATGTTGAAATTTTTATTGAGGAATTTTGGCAACCAGAAAAGATAAAACCACCAGACCGGATCGGTTAACATTTTGCCAACTGCGAACGCCCAAAGTTGACGATATTTAAGCAATGAAAACCAATACGCGACAGTTTCAAGGAACGTCGGCTTTCTCTCAATGATCGGCTCTTCGCCATCACGAATGAGCATTAATTCATTCGTCGAAAGCCGGGGATGTTCTTCCGGTGATTGATAGATCAGCAACCAGAAAATTAACCAGAGAAATCCGACTGCGCCAGTGAAAAGAAATGCGCTTTGCCATCCAAAGGCCTCAGCTAAAAGAATGGCTGTGGCCGGAGCGATAATCGCTCCAACGTTGGTTCCAGCATTGAAAATACCTGTCGCGAAAGCCCGTTCCTTTTTTGGAAACCATTCCGCGACAGTTTTTACCGAAGCTGGAAAGTTGGCTGCTTCACCGACACCAAGAAAGAAGCGGGCAACGCTGAATCCCGCTGCACTGGAGACCAGCGCAGTTGACATTCCGGCCAACGACCACCAGACAACCGCAATTGAAAAGCTTTTTTTGGTGCCGATACGATCAATAATGAAGCCCCAGAACAGGAACATGACGGCATAAGAAATTTGAAACCAGATTACGATTTGGCTGTATTCAGATTCAGTCCAGCCGATGGTTTTTTGCAGGTCGGGCGCCAGTGTTCCAAGCACTTGCCGATCAATGTAATTGACTACCGTGGCAAAAAAGAGCAGGGCACAGATATACCAGCGCAGGTGTTTTATTTTACCTGTCACTACATCGGCAGAGCCTGCCGAGCTGGGTAGGGTTGATTTCATCTTGTTCTCCGGTGCTTTGTTTGATTTCCAGAATTGATCAGCAGAGTTGCTAATGAATTGCTGCCAAAGAATAATACGCGGCGCAGTGTCGGTCAAATTTTCTGAAAAAAAGTTATTTCTCAAAGAGATTCCGGATTAAAACCGAATCGGTAAAATGTCTCGGAAATATTTGAATCCTGAAAGGTGTGCGATACGTCAAATGCCTTGCCAAAAGAAGTGAGATCATCAATGATCAAGGCTTCACGCAATTTCAACTTAAAAAAAGGATCAGCAGTTATGACTATTGAACGAAGAGATTTTCTCAAGCAGGCAGCCGCGACGACTGCGCTTGGCTTAACGCTTCCCACGGCGCGAGTGCTGGGTGCGAATGATCGCGTCCGACTTGGTATTATTGGCCCTGGCGCACGTGGACAGGAATTAATGCGCGAATTTGTAAAAGCGCCGAATGTCGAATTCGTAGCACTTTCCGATGTGTACAATTCACGTTTCGATCAAGCAAAAAATTTGCTGACTGAGACCGGACAAACTATAGCGAACGTCAAAACTTTCACCGATCATCGCAAGATGTTGGAGATGAAAGACCTTGATGCTGTAATCGTCGCGACGCCGTTGCATTGTCATTCGCGGCACTTCCTCGACACTATCTCCGCGGGCAAAGATTTATATAGCGAGAAAACGATGACCTGGTCAATCGAAGAAGCTGAAGCCTGTCTCGCCGCCGCGAAAAAATCCAAGAGCGTTGTCGGCATCGGCTTGCAACACCAGAGCGCAGGTTATTTTGAAGATGCGCGCGCGTGGATGAAATCCGGTCAGCTCGGTACGGTGACACACGTCGAATCCTGGATGAGCCGCAATTCTAAACGCGGTCAAGGTCAATGGGTACGCCCTGTTCCTGCGGATTGCACGGCAGACAATGTCAAATGGGATTCATTTTTGAATGGTCGTCAGAAGCGTGCTTTTGATGCGTACAAATTCATCAACTGGCGTTTCTTCTGGGAATTTTCCGGCGGCAATGTCACTGAAAATATGGTGCATCAAATCGCGTGGATCATTGGCGTTTTAGATTTGGGATTACCGACGGCGGCGTATATGTCCGGCGGAGTTTTCTCGGAAAAAGACGGTCGCGAAGTCCCTGACACAATCGCTGTGACGTTGGATTATCCAAACGACATGGTAGTGACGTGGCAATCTTCGTTCAGCAACAGCCGTTTTGGTTTGGGCGCACGAATTCTTGGCTCACACGGTTCAATTGAATGGTTGATGGGATCGAATGATATGGTGTCAGGAAAATCGGTGAGTGGTTGGAGTTTCTCACCTGAGAAAATTAATAATCCCGACGGACAGTCCGTTAAAGGCGAAGCTAAAGGCGTTCATCATTACACGAATTTCGTGGATTGCACGCGTTCACGCAAAGAGCCAAATTCATCGGTGGAATTAGGCTATAAATCAGCTATCGCCGCGCACATGGCAAACTTATCCTATCGCAAGAAACAACGCTTGACGTTGGATGAAGCTCGTTCAGCGGGCAAGCAATTAGCAGCAAGATAAGAACGAAAAGTAGGAAGGCGGAACAATGAGCGATGAATTCTAAAAAACTCATCGCTCATCGTTCCGCCTTCCTACTTTAATCTACCCTTCCCATTCAATTGAATACCAGCATTCGTGTGCCAGGATCAATTGGCTGCGCACTTCCGTCACGTTGCATTGAACGCGGGCGAAATGCCAAAACATCCACTTCAAAGTGGCCGCGTAAAATTCTCTCGCTCCGGCGCGTGTTTCCATCATATCAGCGAATAATCCATCTTTTACCTGCACATAAAGGCGATTGTCTTTACGGTTGTAGGAGACCAGACGGCTGCTGCTTCCGGCGATATGCGGGAGCTTACGTTCAATTAAAGCCAGAGCCAGTTTGATCCGCAATTGTCGGGGTAAATTATTCAGCGCGAATTTCACTGTAAAGGGCAGTTCATAATAGACTGCCGCCAGTAAAGATTCGCTGGAACGTTGCAAAATCTCGCGCCATGACTCGCTGGTCGAAATCAGCTTAAAGATCATAATTGATCCGGCTGCGCTGATCATGGAGTTGCGTTTGACCAGCATGGCAGTCTTATCAACTGTCAATCCGGTCTCGGCGACGAGGCGTGCATAAATTTGGGGAGTACTGTCACGAAGCGCCAGCAACAAGTGATGCTGAAGCGAAGGACCGCAGGAAGGGACACCGTAGTAGACCCTTTGAAGAACAAATGAAGGTGCCCTGCGAACAGGCACATGGGAGATAAACGGGGCTGCCATGTTGAATCACACTCACTTCCGATTGATTTTCTGATTATGTAATCAATACATAAAGTCGAACACTACGATAGATCATTCAGTTCAAATTTCTACTTGATCGTTTTGTTTGTGCGCGGCAGAAAGCATCAAATAGCCAAAGATCAGGCTACGGAGGTCGCCGCGAATAAAGAATTGTCTTTTGAGTCAACCGAATGACAATTGCAGGGGAATCGACAATTGTTTTTATGGAATCCTAACCTTGCCTAAAAAGCCCGCCGGTTAGCTTTTAACCACTACTTACGCAAGTTAGCGCACGTGCGTTAAACTGTCAAGACGTAAACCTACACTGCGCTTTACGAAAATTTATTGTTAACTTTGGTTGAATTATTTTCTAAACGCCACAGCTCATGGCTTCCGATGTTTCATCGCGTGCGGTTTGCAAATTCATGTCTACGCCGTATTTTTCAGCTAAGGCAAAATACTCATCAAAATTCGGCTGCATCTCTTCCATCGTTTGTGCTCGTAAGGCCGCTGTGCGTAAATGAGAAGCATTCGCTACGCCTTTCAGAAATTGGGCGGAGAGCATTTTCATGCGTCCAATGACGCCGCGTTCGGGCATTGCTTCACGCAGGTAGCCTAAATATTCATACAGCAATTCATGCATCTCTTTCGGCGTTGGTTGATACGGCGTTAAGCCATTCATCGTCTCCCAAGTTTGTCGAAAAATATATGGATTTGCAATCGCCGCGCGACCAATGTGGACGGCATCGCAACCAGTTTTTTCAAATCTTTCCATCGCGTGCTGCGGATTCAAAATATCCCCACTGCCAGAAACCGGAATCGAAATTGTTTCCTTGATGGCTTTGACCAAATCCCAATTGGCAAAGCCCTTGTACCCTTGCACACGCGTTCGTCCATGCAAGGTCAACATTGAGCCGCCGCAATCCTCGACGAGCTTGGCGACTTCGATGCAGTTGATAGATTTGTCATCCCATCCGGCGCGAATTTTCACGGTCATCGGAATTGAGATCGCACGTTTGACTTCCGTCAGGATTTTTTTTAGTTGTGGTAAATCGCGCAGTAGGTTGGAGCCGCCTCCGCCATTAACAACTTTTTTAGCGGGACAGCCGCAGTTAATGTCTACAAAATCGGCACCAGCTTCCTCGGCAATTTCCGCTGCCCAGCGCATTCGCACTTCATCGAAGCCAAAAATTTGAATCGCAATTGGACGCTCTTCCGGCGCAAACCGCATCATCTCGTGCGTACGCATATTGCCGCGTGTCAGCCCTTCGACGCTGATGAATTCCGTGACGATCAATCCGATGTCGCCACATTTTTTAGCGATGCGACGAAACGGAGAATCCGTGACGCCCGCCATCGGCGACAGCACGAGAGATGGAGACAATTTGCGTCCGGCAATTTCAAAAGATGTTGGGTACTGCTTGGTCATTAAATTTTATTTTCATTCTTTGCTTGTTCATTCGATTCACGGAGTTGTCGTTTAACTTTAGCACCATCGTAGGCAGCCCCCTTTGTCAAACCATTATAAATATCCCTGTAATTTCTTGAGAACAGCCTCAACCTCAGCAAGATTTCTTTTGGCGATTGCTTTCATTTCATCTGCTTGAGCGACAAGTTTTTCAAGTCCTCGAATTACTTCCGGCTTAACGGGGAGATTTTCACGTTCAATTCTGTAGAATTCCGCTCCTATGCCATTGCGAATGACATTATAATAATCACTTCGCATCTTGCTTAGACGACTGATTCGCTCACTTATACTGGTATTTTCAGTAGGCAGCTTACCAGTGGATGCAGCGGATTCCATAGTATTAACCATTTGTTGATGCAATTCAATGACTTTCATTTCAACTTTCCGTGCTTCAATATCTTTTGTTACCTGGGTGTTAAGTTCTTTATTGCGGGAGGCGAGTGCTTTCGTTCCTTCGTAATCCGGCGCGTTTTTGATAAGCCAGGCGTGGTTATCATCCGCAAAGCTTTTATTCTTGCCAGTCCGGTCAAGTGCGCGAATCAGATTAACCCGTGCGGGCAAATCTTTTTCGTTGAGAACGATGACTTCGGTATAACTGACAGCCGCTTCTTCCCATTTCTGCATCAGGAAATAAGCATCGCCGCGAAATTTAATATAATCCGAAACATTCGGCGCGAGTTTTAGCCCGCTTTCAAAATCGGAGAGTGCCGCCGGGTATTGTTTCTTGAAGAGGTAGGCTCGCCCTCGATTGATAATTGGTTTGGCATTTTTCGGGTCGGCGGCAATCGAGCGGCTAAAATAATCAATCGCCCCGTCCGGGTTGTTCGCTTCAAGATTATGCAAACCGCGAATATTCAAAGCCGACGGATTGTTCGGATTGATTTTGAGAACTCGCGCGGCTTCCGCATCGGCTCGGATAACTGCTTTTTTCAAATAAAAGGCACGCATTCTGAGTTCGAGCGCGGCGTTGTTGTTCGGTTCGACGCGCAAAATCCCGTTCAAAAGGGCAATAGCGCGGTGATATTCTTGCTTTTCGATGTCATCAGCGGCGCGGTTAAGATTGCCCGCTGTATCGCCCTGAACAAAACCATTTTTTATGGTGCGGAAATACAAAGTATATATTTCCTCGCTTTCACCCGGATTGGATAAATTGATTCCGGCGCGGAATAAAGCGGAAATCATTGTTTCACGAAAATCCGATTCTAATACGTTTGCGCCAGCCAGAGTTTGATGACGGCGCATATCGCTGACATCCAACAACGGATTACCGGAATATTGATCCATTGTTTGTGTGCTTTTCACGCGCTGAAAATTGAATTTGCCTTCTGTCGGGTAACAGCCGATGGCGACAGTATTAATTTTAAAGAGTTGAAACGAAATTTCGCGGCGATTGTCGCGGATTTTTTTATCGCTGAACGCATCGTCGCGGGCTTCACGAATGCCTTTTTCCGATTTACATTTACCGGCGGGTAAGGCTTCAAAAGCGAGCCGGTAATAAAAATCGTCGCGCCGTTTTGCGTCAACTTTTGCTGCTTCGATCATATCGGCTTGAGCAGCGGGGCGATTGTTTGTCAGAAAATTTGCCCAACCGCGATAATAAAAGGCTTCGCCGCGCAAGTTAGCATCCGCTCCGTTTGTCGCCTGCGTCAAATCCCATTTCGCGTCTTCACTTGCCCCAACCTTTAATAAAATCGTCATCCCGCGCCGCAGGCGATAAACCTGCTCATCACCTCCAGCCTGCCAATAACTTTCAAAATCGGCAAAGGCTTTATCATATTCGCCGGAAGCCATATAAAGCTCGCCGCGCTCGCGCAGGGCGAGTGCATATTTGGGATTCAGGATGAGTGCTCTATCGTAGTCGGCAACGGCGGCTGGAGTGGATTCTTTCATAAGGTGAGCGCGGGCAACGAAATGCGCCGGATTATCCGGTTCGAGTAAAATCGCTTCGGTGATGTAATCAATATTTGGATTATATTTAGAATTTATATCAACCGCATAAAGATATGCCGCCACGCTCGACGATTCCAAAGTAAACCAACGCCTAATGGATTTATATCCTGTTCCTCCGGGAGATATGAAAGCCAAACCGAGATAAGCACGATAATTGCGCCGTGCCATGCCGATATTCGCTTTTTCTTCTGCGGCAATCGCTTCGGTGAAAAAACGCTCTGCTTCCACATGATTTTTAGCTTTCAGAGCTTGTTCACCCTGTGCGACAAGTTGATTAACGGCGACAATCACGGTATCCACTTCAGACTGCGCCGAAGGTGGAGACTGCACACGCGAAACATTACTTTCCTTTTGCGTATTGGTTCCGGTTTTTACCTTTGGCTTTGGATCGGTAATAACTTTATCGAGAAAATCATCGCCCAATCCCGTATCTTTTTCGTCCGAACTGACTAGCATCAATAGAGTAGATACTACGTTAAGTTTTTTCTCGGCATCTTTTAATATTTTACTAAAAAACTCTTTCTCATTTGCGAAAATTCTATCTCCGAAATCTTTTAACACTTTCGTGCAAATTTGTTTGACTGCGGTCATCTCCGACATTCTGGACAACAGGTTTTCCCGTTTCAATTTCGCCGACAAATTTGTCGAATAAGCTTCCGCTAATTTTTTATATTTTGAATCCCTGATACTAATTTCTTCAGCATATCCGGCTGTTAATTTGAGAAGGTCAGCGTCGGTGATAGTAACTTTTTGTTTTTGTTCAGGCTTATTAGTTTTTTCAGGACAGCCCTTATTGGCTTTCGTTCCTTTTTCTTGCGGACAAAGGTCTTGACTGTCTAAGACACCGTCACCGTCCATATCACCATCTTGGGCAAATGAAACTGTGAATAAAACTGCGGTAATAAATAACACCGCAGTGATTGATTTGATAAATTTGCTGACTAGATTTAAGTTTTTCATTATTTGCTATGCCTCCAGCTACAAAAAAGAATCGAAATTATATTTCTTCAAATACTCGCAGGAATTACACAAAAAACGGATCACACGAAGATAGTTCTTCCTGGATAGGTCATTAAGTTAAAAGCTGGTGTGAGAATTATGATCAACTCATGGGGCTGAGGAGAAAATCAAATCGTAATATTTACTAATCTAATAATTATTGTGCTTTTCATCTTTCACAAGCATAAGCCGCATTCAATAATCGTGCTTCATCAAAATGGTTACCAATCAACTGTAAGCCAATCGGCAAGCCTGTGCTTGAATTTCCGCAGGGGACACTAATAGCGGGGACTCCGACTAAGTTAATCGTCACGGTGTAAATATCGTCGAGGTACATCGCCAGCGGATCGTTAACTTTTTCTCCGAGCTTAAATGCCGGAGTCGGCGCAGTTGGCGTGGCGATCACATCACATTTTTTGAAAGCTTCGGCGAAGTCGTTGCAGAGCATTTGTCGCACACGCTGTGCTTTTTCGTAATACGCATCGTAATAGCCCGATGACAGCGCAAATGTACCGAGCATGATGCGGCGTTTGACTTCGGCTCCAAATCCTTCGTCACGCGAACGTTGATATAATTCGTGCAAAGATTTTACGCCTTCGGCGCGATAGCCATAACGAATTCCATCAAAGCGTGCAAGGTTTGAAGAAGCCTCCGCAGTCGCAATTAAATAATAAACTGCGACGACATATTTTGAATGCGGCAAGTTGACTTCGACAATTTCCGCGCCGCGTGATTCCAGATTTTTGATGGCAGCTTCGACGTGCGATTTCACTTCCGCGTTTAATCCTTCGCCGAAACATTCGGGCGGTACGCCAATGCGCAAACCTTTGATGTCGCCGGTTAATGCGCTCAAATAATTCGGTACGATTTCATCGGATGAAGTCGAATCATATTTGTCGCGCCCGGCAATAACGCCGAGCGTACGGGCTACATCTTTGACATTTTTTCCGAACGGACCAATTTGGTCCAACGACGAAGCGAACGCTACTAATCCAAAGCGCGAGACGCGACCATAAGTTGGTTTCAGCCCGACTACGCCGCAGAAAGAAGCGGGTTGGCGAATCGAACCGCCTGTGTCAGAACCGAGCGAAATTGAACATAAATCCGCGGCGACGGCGACAGCGGAACCGCCAGAACTTCCGCCTGGCACGTAGTCTTCATTGACCGGATTTCGCACGATTCCGAACGCAGAATTTTCATTCGAAGAACCCATCGCAAATTCATCAAGGTTGGTTTTGCCGACGATGATTGCGCCTGCGGCTTCCAGTTTGGCAACAGCCGATGCGGTGTAGGGAGGAATAAAATTGCCGAGAATTTTAGAGCCGCAAGTGGTGCGAATTCCCGTTGTGCAAAGATTATCTTTGATGGCGACGGGAATGCCTGCGAGCGGTTTAGATTT
>JAYTCQ010000422.1:0-7291 GCA_043736395.1 Blastocatellia bacterium
AGTTGGATTTGCACCCGACTTTCATTCATAACCATCCTCGCTACGAGGAACTCAGGACTTATGGCTCCATTGCCGCCTGATTTTTGTCTGCACTATTGCCGTAAAAAAATATGAAAAATTATTTTTTCAGGCTAAGATGACCGTCAGAGATCAATCAAGTTGCCCCCGTTTACTCATAAACCAACTATGATGACAGAAACTGCGGTCACCCAACTACTTAAAGAAATTCAATCTGGAGATAAGACTGCGCTGGATCAGATGCTCCCGCTTGTATATGGAGAATTGAAAAAGCTGGCTTCTTATCAGCTTCGTCGCGAACGTTCCAACCATACCTTGCAACCAACTGCTTTAGTCCACGAAGCCTACCTGCGTCTTATTAATCAACGCGAAGTTGATTGGCGTGACCGTGCGCATTTTTTCGGACTAGCCTCACAAATGATGCGCCGAATTCTGGTGAATCATGCGCTCGCTAATAAAGCGGAAAAACGCGGCGGTTCAGAAGTGAAATTGTCACTTGATGAAGTCATTAATTTTTCGTCCCAACCCGGAGTTGAACTTGCTCATTTGGACGATGCTTTGAATCGTTTAGAGAAGCTCGATCCGCAACAAAGCCGAATTGTAGAAATGCGATTTTTTGGAGGCTTGACGGTGGAAGAAGTTGCCGAAGTGATGAGTATTTCCAGTACCACCGTCAAACGTGAATGGCGTGTGGCAAAGGCGTGGCTCTACGAACAAATTGTCAATAACGTTCGACTTAACTAAAAAATCCCTCAATTAAAGTGCTCAGAAAATTCATCGGCAGAGCTGGTCAAATCCGTTTCGGCGGCATTGATGATATACTCTCAAGCTGATTTGGGAGACTTCAATGTATGACCGATATTTTGCAGGAAATCTTTGCCCGAAAACGTGAACGCGTCAACGCGCTCAAAGTTCTCCGCCCATTAAGCGAGTTACAATCGCACGTTTTACCGCTGGAAAATCCGAATCTTTTCCTCTCCGCCTTACAACAGGATCGCACAAATATTATTGCTGAAGTAAAGCGACGCTCGCCGTCTAAAGGCGTCATTCGGGAAAATTTCGATCCTGTCGCGATTGCCAAAAATTATACCGCTAACGGTGCAGCCTGCTTATCGGTTTTGACCGAAGAAGATTATTTTGACGGTTCGTTGCAACATCTGAAAGCCGTTCGTGCGGTTACCGATTTACCGTTGATTCGCAAAGATTTTATCTTCGAGGATTATCAGATTTTTGAAGCCGCGGAAGTCAAGGCCAATTGTATTTTATTAATTGCAGCGATGCTGGAACCTACGCAATTCAACGACTTGATGCAGACTGCCTACGGCTTAGGCTTGGATGTCTTGGTTGAAATCCACGACGAAGAAGAAGCCGAAAAAGTTCTGCGTTATGACGTAAAATTACTGGGCGTGAACAATCGAAATTTGCGGACGTTTGAGGTAACGCTGGATACTTCATTGAAGCTCGCGGAACAGCTGCCAAAATCATTAACTTTGGTCAGCGAAAGCGGTATCCGTACGCGGGAAGACCTGAATTTATTGCGCTCCGCTGGCTATCATGCATTTTTGATAGGTGAAGAATTTATGCGCGCTGAAGATGAAGGCTCGGCTCTAGCGAGAATGATCATAAATGCAGAAGCCCGCACGCAGTAAGGGTGCCTTCGCATTAGAATGGATTTGTTATTTGAGGAATTTTCAGAATAGTAAAGGCGCCCTTACTGCGTGCGGGCTTCTGCAATAATTTTTTATGCCCCAAGTAAAACTAAAAGTCTGCGGCATCACCTCCTACGAGGACGCACGCATGTGCCTCGAAGTTGGTGCAGAATTTTTAGGGTTTAATTTTTTTCCTCCGAGTCCTCGCTATATCGCTCCGCTCAAAGCTGCCGAAATTATTCATAAGCTCCCGCGAGAAATCATCTCTGTCGGCGTGTTTGTGAATCTTCCTGAGCCTACGGATGTACTGGAAATTCTCGCGATCAGCGGAGCCGAAATCGCGCAACTGCACGGCGACGAAGATGCGGCGTATTGTCGTCGTGTTGGGATGTCGCGCATCATTAAAGCTATTCGTCCAGGCTTGAATTTTGATCCTGAATCCTTGATCGGATTTCCAGCGGAAGCGTTGTTGGTAGACACCTTCGATAAAAAATTATTCGGCGGAACCGGACGCCTCGCCAACTGGGACATTGCGGCGGAAATTGCAGGAAATACGAATGTTTTCTTAGCAGGAGGATTGTCGCCGGAAAATATTGGAGAAGCGATTGAAGCGGTAAATCCGTTCGCGGTGGATGTGAATAGCGGCGTAGAGAGTTCGCCGGGGAAGAAGGAAAGACGTAAGTTGCAGGAATTGCGATTGGCGATGGGTAACGTCTGATGTTTCTGAGAATGCTGAACAATTTTTGCATGCTTGGTTTTTTGCTAATTAGCCTTCAGCAATTTGACTGTGGCAAAAGTAAGCAGGTGGAGGTTTTACGATCTGACTGGGGAAAACTTTATACCAACCCAACGCACGAAGAACACCAAAAAAATCTTGAACTTTGGAAAGCACGAAAGCCGAAGCGTTTTCGTTATAAAGCAAGAGTTTGTTGTGATGTCACAACTGTAACATTCAATGATAAATTATTGGGCAAGCCGGAAGCTTCGATGGTAGGAACGAGATGGGCAATTATCGAAATTAGTAACGGGAAAATTTATTCGATTAAAAATATTGATGGTAGTGCCAATACTCATCTTGGTGAAATATTAGAGATTTACAAAGAAGATATTATTGATACTGCTTTCAACTGGGTTGCAGGCGATATTAAGAACCAATTTAATCAAGTTGTAATCTATGATCCCAACTACGGATTCCCACGTTATCAAGAACCACTTGATAATAACAGACCAACTGATTCAGGTGGGCGAATTGAAATTATTGAGTTTGAAGTTTTACCGGAGATAGAAAATACTAAATAAATTATGACAGATTATTTTTCATATCCAGACGCTGGCGGACATTGGGGCGATTACGGTGGATCGTTCGTACCTGAAACGTTGATGCGCAATCTTGATGAGCTAAAAACCGCCTACGCCGTAGCGCAGGACGATCCGGAATTTCAGGCGGAATTTCATCAATTGCTCAATGAATACGTGGGTCGTCCTTCGCCACTGACTTTTGCGAAACGGCTTACCGAACATTTTGGCGGCGCGAAAATTTATCTCAAACGTGACGAACTCAATCACACCGGAGCGCACAAAATTAACAATGCCGTGGGGCAAATTTTGCTCGCTCGGCGAATGGGAAAAACGCGCATCATCGCGGAAACCGGAGCCGGACAGCACGGCGTCGCTACGGCTACGGTGTGTGCTTTGTTCGGGCTGAAATGTGTAGTCTATATGGGCACGGAAGACATTCGCCGTCAGTCTCTGAATGTGTTTCGCATGAAGCTCATGGGAGCTGATGTCGTCGGCGTAGATTCCGGCAGCAAGACGCTGAAAGACGCGATTAATGAGGCGCTGCGTGATTGGGTGACGAATCCTGAAGATACGCATTATTTGCTCGGCTCAGTGTTGGGGCCGCATCCGTACCCGATGATTGTCCGCGATTTTCAGAGCGTGATCGGCAAAGAGGCTCGTCAGCAAATTATGGAAAAAGAAGGACGATTGCCTGATGTATTGCTGGCTTGTGTCGGCGGCGGCAGCAACGCGATTGGATTATTTTATGAATTTCTCAACGAAGAAAATATTAAAATGATCGGCGTCGAAGCTGGTGGATTTGGTATGCAGGTCGGCGAACACGCCGCGAGATTTTTAAGTGAAGGCGGCGGACGCGTGGGAGTTTTGCAGGGAACGCGCAGTTATGTTTTACAGGACTCGCGCGGACAGGTCGCGGCTACGCATTCAATTTCGGCGGGCTTGGATTATCCGAGCATTGGTCCTGAGCATTCATTTTTGCACGATCAGGGGCGCGTCGAATATGTTTCCGTCACGGACGATGAAGCGTTGGAAGCACTGCAATTATTAGCTAGAAAGGAAGGCATCATCCCCGCGCTGGAATCTTCGCATGCGTTTGCGTATTTGCCAAAGCTGGCTCCGACGCTTGATAAGGATCAAATCATAATCGTGAATCTATCGGGACGCGGCGATAAGGATGTGAATACGCTGGTGGAGAAATTGGGATTGTAAACGTAGCGCAACCATGGCTGCATTAGTTTCTACACAAGTTTTCCAGCTCCAGCGGAGCGTAATGTTTATAGGGACTTGCGAATAAATTTCATCGAGCTCCAGCGGAGCGGCATATGTCGCTCCGCTGGAGCTAAAACCAATATTTACTGGCTTACTATAAACATGCCGCTCCGCTGGAGCTTAGATCAATCGGACTTGTGTAGAAACTAATGCATGGCTGGTTGTACTACGTAGGAAATTTCCGATTTAAGCTGTCGTAAAAAAAATCCAGTTAGTTAACATCAGAAACAAAAACTCAACAAAAGGAATACCCAATATGAAAAAGCGTTGTTCAATTTTACTTGCGGTTAGTCTCACCACGATCATTGGATTTTCAGGCTGCAAAAAAATGGTGGAAGTGGCAAAAGCTGAGGATATAAAAAATACAACTCCGTTGAAAGAAACCACGCCGCAATCCTCGAAGATTGGCGACAAGATCATGATTTCAGCGGCTTCGTTGCCACAACCTTTTGATAGCGGTACGGCGAATAATCCTCCGACTGAAGCAAAAACTATTCCCGCGGACGCAAAGCCCAGCGTCCCGGAAGGATTTGCGGTCAGCGTTTTCACTGAAGGCGATTACACAAAACCGCGTTCATTGATGGAAGGCGCGAACGGCGATTTATTCATGACGGATCGAGAAGCGAATAATGTTTATTTGCTCCGCGACACCAATAAAGACGGGAAGATTGATAACGCGACAGAACGGTTTCTCTTCGCCGAAAAATTAACCAAGCCCTTCGGCTTAGCGATCAACAAAGGATATTTCTACATCGGAAATTCAGACTCAGTCGTCCGTGCGAAGTACGAAGCAGGGCAAACAAAATTAGAAGGTGCGCTCGAAAAAATTATTACTTTGCCCAGCGAAGGACACTCCACGCGAAATTTACTTTTCAATCCTGATGGGACAAAACTTTATGTCGCAGTCGGTTCGAAAAGTAATGTGGATGTTGAGCCAGACCCGCTTCGCGCCGCGATTAGCGAATACAATCCTGACGGCACGGGACACAGAATTTATGCATCTGGGATTCGTAATCCGGTTGGCCTGGTGATGAATCCAACCTCAAAAGAAATCTGGACTTGCGTCAACGAACGCGATGGACTCGGTGATGATTTAGTCCCTGATTATGCGACTTCGGTGAAGGATGGTGGATTTTACGGCTGGCCATATATGTACCTCGGCAACCACGTTGATCCGCGTCGCAAAGCCGATGCCGAAAAAATAAAATTAGCTGAACCAATCGTTCCTGATGTTTTGTTGGAAGCGCACGGCGCGGCGACGGGGATGGCTTTTTATTCGGGGACAATGTTCCCAAAAGAATACCAAGGCAACGCTTTTGTTGCGTTACACGGCAGTTGGAATCGCAACTTGCGGCACGGCTACAAAATCGTGAGAATCCCAATGAAAGATGGCAAAGCAGAAGGCGGATACATCAATTTCATGAATGGATGGATCAATGACAGTAAGGACAAAGAAGTCTGGGGGCGTCCATCAAATATATTAATGAAATCAGATGGATCGTTATTAATCGTGGATGACGTAGCCAAAAAAGTTTGGCGCGTGACATATCCGGCGAAGGCATAAAGGTAGGATAGGCGTCCCCGCCTGTCCGCCGAACCAGCGTAGCGAAGTTCGGTGTTCGTGGCAGATGGAAACTCTATCTTTAGTTGAGAGGTCAGGCGGGGACGCCAATGTACGATAGGCGTCCCCGCCTTTCGCCCGAACCAGCGCAGCGAAGTTCGGCACTCGTGGCAGATGAAAATTTAATCTTTAGTTAACAGGTCAGGCGGGGACGATAATGTACGATAGGCGTCCCCGCCTGTCCGCCGAACCAGCGCAGCGAAGTTCGGCACTTGTGGCAGATGGAAATTTTATCTTTAGTTAACAGGTCAGGCGAGGACGCCTAACCTACATTTATGATTCTCAAAAAAATGTTTTTATTTATTTCTAGTGCGTTATTTTCAATTGCGCTATCGGCTCAGACGAAACCGGAACGCATCGTCATCAAACCCGAATCGCTGCCGAAGCCTTATGCGACAGACTCTTCGCGCAACTTCCCACGAGTTATTAAGGCTCTGGATGATGCGAAATTATCTTTACCGACTGGTTTTTCTGCAACAGTTTTTGCTGAAGGTGAATTTAAAAATCCACGCTGGTTGATCGAAGGTGAAAACGGAGATTTATTTTTATCCGATGCACGCGCCAATGCTGTTTACTTACTTCGCGACAGCAATAAAGACGGCAAGATTGATAATGCAACAGAAAGATTCACCTTCGTCGAAGGGCTGAATCGTCCGTTTGGGATGGCGATAAATGGTGGTTATTTTTACGTCGGAAATACCGACGGCGTAGTCCGATTTAAATTCAAAATCGGCGAAACAAAAATCACTTCTCCTGCTGAAAAAATTATCGAACTTCCAGCGCAAGGCTACAATAATCACTGGACGAGGAATTTGTTATTTTCACAAGACGGCAAAAAATTGTATGTCAGCGTTGGCTCTGGCACGAACGTAGATGTTGAGCAGGATGCACGCCGCGCGGCTATCAGCGAATACAATCCTGACGGCACAGGACATCGAATTTTCGCCTCAGGAATTCGCAATCCGATTGGCTTGGCGTGGAATCCTGTGACGAAGGAGTTATGGACAGCTGTCAACGAACGCGATGGACTCGGTGATGATTTAGTCCCTGATTATGCGACTTCGGTGAAGGACGGCGGATTTTACGGTTGGCCATATATGTACATCGGCAACAATCCTGATCCACGTCGCGTGGACGACATGAAAAATATTCGCATCAAATCCGCGACAGTTCCTGATGTATTATTCGAAGCGCACTGCGCGGCGCTCGGGTTGGTTTTTAATACCGGAAAAATGTTTCCGAGCGATTATCAAGGCGACGCGTTTGTAGCGATGCACGGAAGTTGGAATCGCTCGAAGCGGACGGGCTACAAGGTAGTGCGAATTCCGATGAAAAACGGCAAACCGGAAGGCGGCTATGAGAATTTTATGACGGGCTGGCTGACAGATAATGCGAACAAAGATGTGTGGGGAAGACCGGTGGGATTGACGATGAT
>JAYTCQ010000423.1:0-7757 GCA_043736395.1 Blastocatellia bacterium
CGGAAAATCGGCGGCGCGAAGTTGAAAATTCACTCTGAAATTCCGCTCGCGCGCGGGCTAGGTAGCAGTAGTTCCGCGATCATCGCTGGGATTTCTTTATATGAAGTTCTAAGCGGCGAATGTCTGAGTGAGCACGAATTTTTTCGTTATGCGATGCACTACGAAAATCACGGCGACAATCTTGCGCCCTGTTATTTAGGCGGTTTGGTGCTCGCCTGCGTTCGCGAAGAAGCCGACGGATTATTGACTCTGCTCGCCGTTAAACGAAAATGGAATGACGCCGTAAAATTAGTAATCGCTATTCCTGATTTTGAAATGGAAACCTCGAAAATGCGCGCCGCTTTGCCGAAGGAAATTCCGTTAGCTGATGCAATTTTCAATATGCAACGTACCGCTTTGTTGCAGGCTGCGATTGCTGAAAATCGTTGCGAGTTGATTTCTGAAGCGCTTCGAGATCGCATCCATCAACCTTACCGCGCTCCGCTGGTTCCGGCCTTAAGCGAAGTGCTAAAAATGAACAATGAAATTGAACGCTATCCCGGTTTGCTCGGGGTCGCCATCAGTGGCGCAGGTTCGACGATGATCGCACTCGCGCATAACAGTTGTGCCGAAATTGGCGCTGCCATGAAAGCTCGCATCGAAGCCTGCGGTATCAGCGCCAAAGCGATGGAAGTTAGTGTTGATGATCGCGGCAGGCAAATCACCAAGCTTGATTAATCTCTAAAAAAATATAACTCATGAAAAAAATATTAATTATTACTTTGTCACTCGTACTTTTCTCGTTGACGATCACGGCGCAAAAAAAGCCGCTTAAAAAAACAGTCAGACCCGCCGCACCGATTATCAAAGTTCAATCGAAATTATTCGATGCTTTGAAAAATCAAGATGCGAAAGTGATAAATTCCTTACTCGCTAAAGATTTGCAATGGGTCGGAATTGATGGCGGGGTGTTGACCAAGGCTCAGCTCATCGCGAAGGCAGATAAATCAACGATCGAAATTTCTAAAATTGAGAATCAAAAAATTCATAACCTCGGCGCAACTATTTTGGTTTCTGCCGAAGCAATAACCAATGCCAATAAGCCAATCCATTACCTTTCGGTGTGGACATCACAAAATGGAAATTGGCAATTAATCTCGTGGCACGCAACGAATTTTACTTCGTCAGCGGGTCTTGCACGAAAATTAGCAGGAGGAAAAAAAGTGATTACGACAGATTCAGGTTTGCAATATATAGACGTTGAAGTGGGTACGGGTGAAAGCCCAAAACCCGGTCAAATGGTGAGAGTTCATTACACAGGCGTGCTAGAAAATGGCACGAAATTCGATAGCTCCGTGGATCGCAATGAACCGTTTGAATTTCCCATCGGTCAGGGACGCGTTATCAAAGGATGGGACGAAGGAGTCCTGACGATGAAAATTGGCGGAAAACGGAAATTGGTAATTCCGGCAGACCTCGGCTACGGCTCACGAGGAATCGGGCCAATTCCGCCGAATTCAACTTTGATTTTTGATGTGGAATTATTAGGCGTTAAATAAAAATGCAGAAGCCCGCCCGCAGTAAGGACGCCCGTACACTTGATATAACTTTTTTAGTAACTGCGAAATTTTATATGGTGTACAGCCGCCCTTATTGCGTGCGGGCTTCTGCATTTTGGACTAGGTCCAGTTTGTATTTGTCAGTCTGCTTGAGCAGCTTGTAGCTTTGCAGATACAGCAGATCATCCTGGGCTTTTTTCATGTAATCCGCCGCTAATGCTTCGCTGCCCTTTAGTAATTTATAGGCATTCGCAATTTTTCGATTTAAATCGCTTCGCAAAACAAGAATGGATGAACTTTTATTGAGCTGTGACATCTTTTCAATGAAGGAAAGCCCCTGTTCATAATTGCGAATTCCTTCAGGAATATTTTTGTTATTGATGCTGAGATTGCCAAGCGATTTATAAATTTCAAAGGTTTGACTGAGGAATTCAAAATTATTCGGATCGTTGACTGAGAGGTGCTCCAAAATCGCCAACGCTGCTTGATAGTACTTTTTCGCTTCGCCTGATTTATTCCATTTATCGTAACCGATAGCCAGATATTGCAAGGCCTCCGCTTCATCACGTTTGGCTTCTATGTTTTTAGTGTCGGAAGCTGCGTATGTTTTCATTCCTTCCAATGACAATTGAAAATATTGAATGCTTTCCTGTGCTTTGCCAGACCTTGCCAGCGCAGAGCCAACATTTATCCTGGTCGCAGGAATATAACGCTTAAAATTATTTTTAGCTGGGAAGTCGCGGACTAATTGTTCTGAGATTTCAAGCGAGCGCCGATGGTGCTGAACGGCTTCTGCAAAGATTGGAATCGCATCTTTATTTTGTTCGCGAAGTGATTCACCGAAATCTTCTAATCTCGTTCCTAGTCGCTGAAGGACTACGACCAAAACCTGTGCGAATTTTTCATTCGTAGGGGAAGCCTGATGAATTTCATCGGCTATTTGCAGGGCTTTGCGGTACATCAGGAATTTTCCTTCATAGCCTTGCGAAAAATCCAGAGCGTCGCCGATATTGAGATAGCTTCGCGCGAGTTCTTTTTTGAGTTCGATTTTATCGGGGTTAAGGGATACTAATTTCTGCGTAATTTGTAAGCCTTTTTGCGCGGCATTTTCAGCCGCTTCCCAGTTCTCGACACGTTCGAGCAAGAGACCGTTTGCTTCGTATGCTTCTTTGAGCTTAGTCAGGGAATTATTGTCATTCGGGTTTTTTAACACCAATTTTTCCAGCAGATTGACACTCTTCTGATAACTGACCAGCGCATTTTGCGATTCGCCTAAATTCGCAACAAATGGCGCTCCCTGAATATCTCCGATCTTTAAATAGGACTCGGCTAATTCGAGATTCAGCGCATCATTATTGGCAGCATCTTGCGACAAGCGATCAAGATATTGGACGGCGTCTCCGACCAATGTTTTCCGTACTGCGATTGATCCAGGAAGATTCGCGATTTCATCGTGATATTTGAAAACCACATTGTTGGCGAGCTTGCGAACCTCTTCAAATCTTTGTTCGGCAAGCCGACGTTCCGTTCGGGCAATTTTCGCCTGCCACCCGGTTGTGATGACTCCGGCGGTCAGCGTCAAAGTGAGTAAGCTTGCGGCAGTGACTAACGTTTTATTCCGTGCGAAGTATTTGGAAGCCCGATATGTGAAGGTGTCAGGTCGAGCCGTGACAGGCAACCCTTCAAGGTAGCGGCGAATGTCTTCAGAAAATTGCTCAACAGAAAGATAGCGACGCGCTGCTTCTTTCTGGAGTGCTTTCAAGACAATATTGTCGAGATCAGCATTGAGAACGTTGCGCGTTTTTGTTGTTCGCAGCGAGGGCTTCAACGGCTGCGTTTCACAGATTGCTTTCGTGATTTCGTCAGGACGCTTTTCTTTTAAATCGTATGGTTTTTCATTAGTGAGCAGCTCATACAAAACGACCCCTAAAGAATAAACGTCCGACGCCGTAGTGATTTGTTCGCCGCGTGCCTGTTCAGGCGAAGCATATTGTGGCGTCATTAATCCAAACGCGGTGACGGTCACATCTTCTCCGGAATCTTCGAGTAATTTTGCAATTCCAAAATCAAGTAATTTAGGTGTTCCATCATCAGTTACCAGAATATTCGTGGGCTTCAAATCCCGATGAATAACCAGGCGTTGATGAGCGTAGGAAACGGCGGAGCAGACCTGACGAAAATTTTTGAGAATTTCAGTTGTTGATAAATTCTGCTCTTCGCAAAATTTATCAATGAATTCCCCTTCGACAAATTCCATTGCGAAAAAAGGCGAGCCGTCATCAGTGATACCGCTATCAATCAAACGAGCAATATTGGGATGTTCCAAGCTCGCCAGAATCCTTCGTTCGGTGCGAAATCTTCTCAGCAATTCCGCCGAACTCATTCCACCTTTGATAATTTTCAGGGCGACTCTTTGCGAGACTTCTTCGGAAACGCGAAGGGCTTCATAGACTTTGCCCATGCCGCCGTGACCGATTTCACGAATCAATTCGTAATTCTTGATTGCTGGCAGAAGCTGCAATGAATGGATCGGAGATTCTTCCAGGAATTCATCTGCTTCTTCGTCAGCGCGAATCAGCTTTTCGACTTCAGCTCGTAATTGAAGATCGTTTTGTTGCTCAAGTAAAATTTTCCGTTCAGCAGGGGTAAGTTCAATGGCTTGACGAAACAACGCTAAAATACTCTGCCAGTTTTGAGTAGAGATATTAGACATGGGGGAATAATCCAATCTTGAAAATTTATAAAATATGAATAACAAAAATCAGGCAACGGTAACAGGCACAGTTGCAATTTCATCAATATTCAGGGAGATACAAGCGGCTCCAATCCATCTATGAAAGAAGCGAGCAGGTGAATAATCGTGAATAGCTGTGATAAAGTATATTTTTTTCTGGAATGGGTAAATGAATTTTTTTCGCGGATGCAATTTATATGTCATCTCTAACTAAAATCCCGTCAGGCGTACAGTACTTTTTCGATGGTGAAGCACGCCTTCGTCGGCAAGTCGAACGTCAGGCGATGGAGGTTTTTGCCGGTTGGTCGTACGACGAAATCATTGTGCCAATGTTTGATTATCATGATTTATTTGCGCGTGGAATGGGTACGCAACGCGCCGAACGCACTTATCGTTTCACTGATCGTGATGGCGCTTTATTAGCTCTCAGACCTGAAATGACTTCGCTGGTGGCGCGGACTGTGGCGACCAGATTTGTCCAGCGCGAACGTCCGATTCGCCTTTGTTATTCGGGTGAAGTTTTTCGTTACGATGATCCAGCCGCCAATGCCGCCAGGGAATTTCATCAGCTTGGAATCGAACAAATTGGACAATCTTCACCAACAGCTGATGTCGAAGTTCTATTAATTGCCGTAGAGATGCTGACGAAATTAGGACTGAATGATTTTCGGATTACGCTCTCACATGTGGATTTTTTCAACGGTATCGCAGCCGCTTTAAAAATGAATGAAGATCAACGAGGTAAATTGCGCGAGTTGATTGATCGCCGCAATTCTATTGCTCTTGATGTTTATTTAAAAACAAATGCGCCGGAGATGGACAATGATCGGCGTCAAAGATTTTGCCAGCTCACACAAATTGCTGGCAAAGCCGAAGCTATTAACCAAGCGCGTGAAACTCTCCGAAATGAAACCTCTCGTACCGCAATTGAACAACTGGCTTCGATCTTTGATGCGTTGACTTCCCTCGGTATCGATGAACATTTTGATATTGATTTTGGCGACGCCGGAGGACTTGAGTACTACACCGGATTAACTTTCAAGGTGTACGTTCCTGGCTGGGGAACTGAAATCGGAAGTGGCGGACGCTACGATAATTTGATTAGTAATTTCGGAAAATCAGAGCCAGCCGTCGGCTTTTCGTTTGCACTGGATGGAATCGTCGGAGTGCTCGCCTCTAATCAAGAATTGACTCCGAATGACGAAGCAGTTCAGCCGATTTCTCCGCAAGAAAATTTGGCAGAAACATTTAAGCAAGCTCGCCACCAGCGAAGCCTCAAAAGGAAAGTGAAGATTTGAAAACAGGCGTTCAGAGTTCACGCTTTAGCGTGTCTCCCGCCAGCGAAGCGCGGCGGGAGGGCAAACTAAAGTTTGAACTCTGAACGCTTGTATACAACGGTTTTATATGCTCACGATAGCTTTAGCCAAAGGAAGATTGCAGGAAGAAGCGCTCAAGATTTTTGCGCGTGCAGGCATCGTCGTCTCTGAAGAAGAATTGAATTCGCGCAAGCTCGCTGTGCATTCTGCGGATCATCGTTTCAAGTTCGTGTTCGTCAAACCCGGGGATGTTCCAACGTACGTTGAATACGGTGTAGCGGATGCGGGCGTGTGCGGACGTGATGTATTAATCGAAGCCGAAGCCGATGTTCACGAACCGCTGGATTTAGGAATCGGCTACTGCAAGATCGCCGTGGCTGGACGCAAAGAAGTTGTCGGACAGGATTATAATTTGCTCGCAACGGTACGTGTCGCAACGAAATATCCAAAGATTGCAACCGAATATTTTCATCAACGCGGCATCCCGATTGAAGTCGTCTATTTATCAGGCTCCGTCGAATTAGCCCCAATTCTAGGACTTTCCGACCGCATCGTAGATTTAGTCGAAACTGGACGTACGCTGAAAGAAAACGGTTTGGAAGTGATTGATGTCATCACGGAAACGACGGCGCGTTTAATTGTGAATCGCGCGAGCTTTCATTTGAAGCGAGATGAAGTGAGCCGATTAATTCATGAACTTGGGCTTGCGCTGTAACCGATTCAGACCCGCGTAAACCCGCATGATCCGTCAAATCCGCGGTCTATTTTTTTGTTTTTTATGATCGAAATACTTAAGCTCAGCAATTTTGACACTTCTCAAAATTCAAAGCTCAAACAAATTTTGCAACGTTCCAGCAGCTTAACGGAAGAGATCGTCACGCAAACGCAAACCATTGTGAACGCTATTAAAATTAATGGTGACGAAGCGTTGTTGGATTTCACCGCGCGTTTCGATGGCGTAAAACATACGCCTGAAACGATGAAGGCGGATCGGAATTTGATCGAAGAATTAGCGGCACAAGTGGACGAAAATTTACTGGCCGCAATGCGTGAAGCCATCGCCAACATTCGCTTTTATCATCAACATCAACTCACAAAATCCTGGGAAATCGAACGCGAAAATGGAGTGCGTTTGGGTCAGCGCGTCACACCTTTAGAAATCGTCGGACTCTACGTCCCAGGCGGCAAAGCGGCATATCCTTCAACGCTCATGATGAACGCCATCCCCGCGCAAGTTGCCGGAGTCAAACGCATCGTAGTCGTCACGCCACCCGCGCAATTCCAGCAATCGCCCATCATCGCCGCGACGCTGAAAGAGCTGGGAATTTATGAAGTGTATTTAGTCGGCGGAGCGCAAGCCGTCGCAGCTTTGGCGTACGGTACAGCTACAATTCCACGCGTAGATAAAATCGTCGGCCCTGGAAATCAGTACGTCGCCGCCGCAAAAAAAATCGTCTACGGCGATGTAGATATTGATTCGATTGCGGGTCCTTCAGAAATTGTAGTCATCGCCGATGACACCGCTCGCCCTGATTTTATTGCCGCAGATTTGCTTTCACAGGCCGAGCATTCCGAAGACGCCGCCGCAATTTTAGTCACGAACAGTGAGAGCCTTGCAGAAAAAGTCCAAGTTGAAATTATCAAGCAAATGGAATCGCTCCCGCGCCGAGCCATCATCGAAAAATCCCTCGCCGACTTCGGAGCCTTAATTATCGTCGAATCCCTCGAAGCCGCATGTTTATTGGTCAATCGCCTCGCTCCCGAACACGTAGAAGTGATGACTGCCGACAGTGAAGCGACCGCCGCCAACATCCATCACGCCGGAGCAATTTTCATCGGGGATTATTCTGCCGAATCCGTCGGAGATTATTTCGCCGGAACCAATCACGTCCTGCCGACAGGAGGAACCGCTAGATTTTCCTCCGCGCTCGGCGTGTATGATTTTCTGAAACGCACCAGCATCATTCGCTACACGAAGGAAGAATTGCAGCGCACGGCGAGGAGTATTGATTTGATTGCGCAGGCGGAAGGCTTACAAGCACATGCGAAAGCCGCAATGATTCGCATTGAATAGCGCGGAGCGTTTGGAGTGCGACGGCTCGGCGTAGCTTTGGTAGAGATTTTCAAGACAAACCTACAGAAAAGGAAACCTCTACCAAAGCGGTGACG
>JAYTCQ010000424.1:0-16910 GCA_043736395.1 Blastocatellia bacterium
GTTTGTATATCACCTCAATCAAAATTGAGAATCTGCGCTGTTTTGAAGAAGCAGAATTGACGTTTCAGTATCCGGGACGAGAACTGAAAACTCCGCTCCGGTTTCCGAATATTAATCTATTACTCGGCGATAATGGTGCAGGTAAGACAACGGTTCTGAAAGCGATTGCGATGACCGAGCTATCTCCCGTTGTTCAGCAGTCAGGTTTCGTACCATACCGATTAGTGAGGCGTAGTAATGCTGAATTAACTTTCAAGAGTGATAAGCGTAAAGCAATTCCAGTGTCAAAGGCTGTGATTAGAGCCGCCAATATACTACATGTTCAAGATACTGGTAATTTTCCTATTAGGAAAAATCAGCCATTTCTAAGTATTGAAATCAGACGTAACGGTGATATTGAATCAATGATTTCTGGAAGTGAAGGGGCTGCACCTGTTTTGCCACATGGTTATTGGAGTCAGATGTATGAAGATACATCCTCGGCGTTCTTGTTGGTTGGCTATGGTGCGTCCCGATTGATTGAGGATTCCGAAAAAGTTGATTTGAACGCTCGCCGTAAAAATCGTTTGTTACGTTACGAGCGTGTCGCGGGATTATTTGAGGGTTTTGTTTCGCTAATCCCGCTCGCCTTATGGCTGCCCAATCTTCGCAAAGAAAACCCGGGTCGGCATAAACAAGTCGTCAATCTCATCAATCGCTTATTACCCGAAAGTGCATCCTTCGAAGGTGAGTTCGAGCAAGGCGAATATCTGTTTGAAGTCAACGGTACGAAAGCTCCATTTGGCGCGTTGTCTGATGGTTATCGTGCTTACATCGGATGGATCGCGGATTTGCTCTACCACGTTTGTATGGGCGCACCAAAAGGAGCCAAGCTCGTAGACAATCGCGGCATTGTCCTCGTAGACGAAATTGATTTGCATCTGCATCCTGAATGGCAACGATCAGTGATTTCTACGATCTCCGAAACGCTCCCCAACCTGCAATTTGTTTTCACTACACACAGCCCCATCGTAGCTGGATCGCTCGATAAGGAAAATATTTTTGTCATGGAGCCCACGGCTAACGGCGCGTCAGTCGTGAAGCAATACGATGAACAAATTTACGGACACAATGCGGAACAAGTGTTGTTGAGTTCGTATTTCAATATGACGACGACGCGAGCTGAACCTTTCGTAGACGAGTTGAAAGATTTATCCATCAAAGCAGGTGAAGGCGATTTGAAAGCGGCGTTGTCATTTATGGAAAAGCTGTCGAGTCCTACCAATGGAACATCGCATCACAAGGTCAAATCCAAACCCAAAAAGGCGAGCCGAAAGCCTGTCAAAAATAAATGATCCGTTACCCGATCACATCCGCAGGACTCGAAGCCGCTATCGAAGTGCAAAAGGCAGGATGGCTGGCAAAGGCAAAAAATAAAACTGCGGCATTTCGTACTGCGGGGAAATTTAATGAACCCGACGGCAAAAATTCCTGGGGACAAATTAAGGCTGTCTTCATGCGACTTCAACACAACAAATGCGCGTTTTGTGATCGCTTGTTAGGCGCTGGACGGATTGAACACGATGTTGAGCATTTTCGTCCCAAGAATGCAGTCAAAGCCTGGCCTGCGAAGTCGAAAGAGTTACAACCTGATTACCGATTTTCTACAGGCGAAGCAGCAGATAATGGTTATTATTTGCTCGCTTACAATATTTTCAATTACGCAACTTCGTGTAAGATGTGCAATACAACACTCAAGGGAAATTATTTTCCTGTTGCAAGTCAGCGCGTGATTGATTCAGATGATTTTGAGAAGCTTAAATTAGAGCAGCCGCATCTGATTTACCCAATAGGCAATTTGGATGACAATCCTGAAGATTTGATTACTTATCGCGGTATTCTTCCTATCCCTAAATATCGCAGAGGCCACAAACACCGACGCGCCAGAGTCACGATAGACCTTTTTGCCTTGGACATCCGCGAAGATTTGCTTAGACTACGTGCGGAAATTATTCAAAAACTCTGGCTGGCATTCAAATTTCTAAGCAAACGCAATGTCAGTATTGAAGATGCGACAGACGCGCGCAGCCTCATTGCAACTGCACTGTCACCTCGTACCAGTCAATCAGCTTGTGCCCGCGCCTTTTACGATTTGTGCCAGAACAATGCAATTGATGCTCGCAGATTTGCCAAAGAAGCTGATGATTTTCTCAGCACTAACTCTAACTCTTGAGGTTTAGAACGAATGAAGAAAAAACTTAATGTAGCCATGATCGGATACCAATTTATGGGGCGCACACACAGCAATGCGTGGCGTCAGGTATCACGATTTTTTGATGTCCCATTTGAACCCGTTATGAAGGTCATTTGTGGTCGCAATGAATCCGCTGTGAAGACTGCTGCGAATCAACTCGGCTGGGAAGAAACCGAAACCGATTGGCGCAGATTGATGGAGCGCAAAGACATTGACATCATTGATATATGCTCACCGGGCGACGTGCATACGCCGCAAGCCATCGCTGCCGCCGAAGCTAAGAAAGTTGTGTTCTGCGAAAAGCCCTTATCAAATACTCTCGCAGAAGCTGAAGAAGTTTTGAAGGCGGTGAAGCGCAATAAAGTCATTCACATGCTCTGTCACAACTACCGCCGAATTCCTGCCGTAGCCTTAGCCAAGCAGATGATTGAAGCGGGAGACATCGGCGAAATTTATCATTATCGCGGAACTTACCTGCAGGATTGGATCGTTGATCCGGCGTTCCCGCGTGTATGGCGGCTGCAAAAATCCGTTGCCGGTTCGGGTGCGCTGGGCGACATCGCTTCGCATTCGATTGATCTGGCTCGTCATTTAGTCGGTGAAATTAGCGATGTTTCCGGCTTACTCAAAACCTTCATCAATCAACGCCCGATGCCTGACGATCCCAAAAAGATGGGCAAAGTGGATGTAGACGATGCCGCGCTTTGTATGGTCAAATTCAAAAATGGAGCCATCGGAACCATCGAAGGAACACGATTTGCGCTGGGTCGAAAAAATTATAATCGCTTCGAAATCAACGGCAGCAAAGGCAGCATCGTCTTTGATCTGGAACGCATGAACGAATTAGAAGTCTACCGCGAAGAAGGTCCGAACAGCGGATTCAAAACCATTCTCGTCACTGATGCGAAACATCCGTACGTCGGCGCGTGGTGGCCTCCAGGACACATCATCGGTTACGAGCATACGTTTACGCATACCGTTTTTGATTTATTGAATGCGATCAAAACCGGCAAGATTCCGACTCCGAATTTTGAAGATGGAGTGAAGAATAATCGCGTGCTGGATGCGATTGAACGGTCTTCGAAATCGAAGCAGTTTGAGAAGGTGTAGCTTGGAGAATTAACGCAAAGGGTCAAAGACGCAAAGGTTCAAAGCTTGATAATTTAACTTGCTCAATTCTTTGCCCCCTTGATCCTTTGTCCCTTTGCGTTAAAAATTTAAACTGTATTTTCTTTCGATTTCGCCATCAAATAACAACACCAAATCCCCAGCCACATGGAAGCTAATAACACTAAAAACCCAACAAACCTGACCATCGTAGCAATTTTCGCATCCTGTTCCAGCAAGCCGAATTTCACCAATAAATATTCCCAGTCGTGGTAACTATCTCCACCTCCGATGCTCAGCAAAGGCAGCACTTGCACCTGCGCATCACCGATGTACGTTGCCAGATTGTAAAGGCTGAACGATTCCCAGCAACCAACGACTGCAACGCCAAAATAATCACGCCCGATGAGCAAAATCCTTATCGCAATAATGGGAACAACAACTTGCGTAAAACTTCCACCGGCAATAGAAATGAATTCGCCAAATGGGCGAAACACTACATGCCCCAACTCATGAATTCCAAATGTCAGACCGCCAAACCAGCTTGAATAAAACGGGTCTTTGAGCTGCTTAAATCCGGCATAAGCGAGATAAGCCAATAACGGTAAGCGTATCAGGAAACTTCGTCCTTTCGCCCAGGCTCTTAAATCCTGATTTAATCCTGCCAGATATTCAGATATTTTGTTCACTTGAATAATTTTAGTGGGGCTTATTCCTCTAGCTTCTAAAACTTGCGAGGCACATCTTACACTAAGGCTCTCACCTGCTTTTACAATTTTTTTAATTTTGTTTGCTTTGGGAATAAAAAACCGTCTAATCGCAATATAACCTTTGTTAGATTTTAATGAATTTTTTTAGGGTGAATATGAAATTACAAATACAGCCAAACGTTATGATTTTTCGAGCATTTTTTTCGCTTTGCCTCTTTGCTTCGCTTGCGCTTTCGGTCACGGCGCAAACACCTGAGTGGCAATGGCGCAACCTGACTCCTACGACTGGAACTGCACCGGATGCGCGTACGACAGGTTCTGCAATCTATGATCCGGTTGGAAAACGAATCATCATTTTTGGTGGTGCTGGCGATAATGGATTCCTGAACGACACGTGGGCGTTTTCGCTCACCGCGCGTACGTGGATGAAACTTGTCACGACAGGCACAACTCCCGCGTCGCGTCGCGGATTCGATGCGGTCTACGATCCGGTCGGACACCAGATGGTGATTTATGCAGGGCAAGGCGCAGGATTTTTTAGCGATACCTGGGCGCTGAATCTTTCGACACTTGAATGGCGCGATGTTTCTCCTTCGGTTGCTTCGCGCCCGAAAGCTCGTTACGGTCACTCCGCAGTTTTTGATCCCACGACGCGCAGCCTCGTTCAATTCGCCGGATTCACTGAGGAATCACGTCGCTTTCAAGATACACAAAGTTTTAGCATTGCAACGAATTCATGGCAGGACTGGACGCCTTCTGGAACTAAGCCCGAAGTACGCTGTTTATTGACCGGAGCTTTCGACCAGACCAGACGCAAGATGGTGATTTATGGCGGACAACGCAGCGGCTTTCTCGATGATCTGTGGGCGTTCGATCTGGCTTCGCGGACGTGGGAAAATTTCACGATTTCACCGCGCCCCAGCGGACGATTATTCGCTTCAAGTTTTGTAGACAATGCCGGACAGTTCATCGTCTTTGGCGGCAGCTCAAGCCAGGGAAATCTGAACGAACTGCAGTCGTTCAATTTTCAAACCAAACAATGGGCACAACTGAATCCGGCAAATCCCCCCGCCAAACGCAGCGGTGCTTTAACCGCCTACATCGAAGGCGAAAATAAATTAATCGTTTTTGGCGGACTTGGCGACAGCGGCTATCTCAACGATGTATGGGAACTCAGTAATCTGGCATCAGTCGTGACGACGGTTTCGGCGGCAAGTTACGCGAACACCGCGTTGGCTCCGGAAGCAATTGTTTCTGGTTTTGGACTTAAGCTTGCCGCTTTTACGATGGCCGCGCAGAGTTTACCCTTGCCAACGCAACTTGGCGGGACAAGCATTTCGATTCGTGATAGCGCGGGTGTTGAGCGTCTCGCTCCACTGTTTTACGTTTCGGCGACGCAGGTCAATTACCTGCTCCCGAAAGAATGCGCCAAGGGGAATGCAATTATTACTGTGACCAATAACGGCGTCATCGCTGCCACGGGAGCCATTAGTATTTCTGACATTGCACCGGGACTTTTTTCTGCCAGTTCTGATGGTGTCGGACTAGCCGCAGCGAATGCGTTACGAGTAAAAAATGGGATTCAAATTGATGAAGCCGTTGTTCGCTGGGATGCCACCAACAGCCGTTTTGTGGCCGTCCCAATTGATGTGAGTCCAGCCAATGAAGATGTCTATTTAATTTTATTTGGGACCGGATGGCGCAATAATCTTAGCCGTGCGGCAGTTTCCGTACGCATCGGCCTGACTGCTTATCCAGTTGATTATGCTGGCATGCAAGGCGCATTCGTAGGCTTAGATCAAATCAATCTGCTGCTGCCAAAATCATTAGCCGGGAGTGGCGAAGTTGACCTCAGCGTCACCGTTGATGGCAAAATTTCAAACACAGTAAAAATAAATATCAAATAAATGACGAGGAATAAAATCAGTCTTTTGCAAATAATCTGAACGTCATCCCAACCGTCACGGTAATCGGATAGCGCGGCGTCGCGTGAATTCGTGAACTCAATTCTTCACCCGGTCTGATGCGAGATGCAAAATAATTTTGTGTTTCGTAGTAACGTTTATTCGTCAGATTATCAATCGCTAAATTGAATTCAATCCCGCGTCGAATTTTGCGATTCAAACTAAAATCAATCACATCGAATCCGGCTGCTCGGATGTGCGGGTCTTCACCGTCCAGCCGATAATTATCAATGTGACGATACCGTATCGAACCGCTGAAACCGTGCCAGGCAGATAACGTCAATCCCACATTTGAGGTCAAGCGCGGCGCGGAATCTACATAAATTCTTGGCGCTGCTCCACGATAATAAGCATTGCCAACTTTCGTGATTCCGCCGTTCAGGCTGAGCATACGCGTGAGCTTCGCAGAGGCTTTTACTTCGAGTCCATAAGCACGACTTCGCCCTTTAAATTCAATGCTTCCGTCGTCGGGAATGTAGACCTGTTCGTTGCTACGATCGATCAAAAATAAATCGGTACTCACAGAAAAACGGCTGTCGTTCCAAGCGGTTCCGACCTGATAAAAATCGGTAGTAGAAAGGCGCGGACTTTCGGGGCGAAGCACGACGCTTCGCGCGTCCTGACTGGAAATTCCGCGTCCATAATTTACATAAAATGTCGCTGGAATTTTGACGGACGGCGTAAACGTGAAATTTGCTTTCGGCTGAAAACGGTAGGATCCAAGCACTCCTGAATCTGCGGGAAGAATTCGATCCCTGACATCAAAACGAAAATAATCGTAGCGCAGTCCGCCGTCCAAATGTAATTTTCCTGCCAGCAATTCAATGCTCTGTTGCACATAACCGGCGGCATTTGTGATGTGCGCATTGGCACTGGTGACCAAGGCTGCGGGATTGAAAACCGTACGACCAGCAGCGCGATTGATTGAAGGATATAAGCCAACATTAATTTGATTCGCGTGAAAATTTGCACCGACGGTGAGCATCGCGTGATTGCCAGCGACTTCAAAAGGCTTGATGTATTGCGCGTTCATTCCCTGCTGCAAACGCGAATCGTGTTGCTGAATTTCATCACCGAATTTTTCATCCGCCCCAAAAAAAGTAAAATTGGAAAACAAATCAAACAACGAACGGGAGACAAATCCATCCACTTTGAACACACTCCCTGAAGCCGATTCCCGCTTGTAGTAAACGCTGCCAACCCCTGTCTTGATGCGGCCTCCGTTATCAGAATCAATAAATCCAAAGCGATCCAAATTCCCTGCCGCGATCTCATCCAGAGGAAGTTGTCCGGATGAAAAAAAGTCATTGCGTCCGGTGTTAAATTTAACGCCGAACGTTTGCGTGTCATTCAAATGCAAAACGTAATTGCCGGTAACATTATCGCGTTTGTATCGCAGCGGATTTTTATATGGCCCGTCTGTCCGCGAACCTTCGTAAGCAAAGATCGTGTCAGCATTTTTGACCTTCGGACTAAAGCCTAAAAATGTTCTAAATGTTCCAAATGATCCGCCCTGAATTCTTGTCGTAATTTGTTCCGCCAACGATTCCTTGAGACGAATGTGGACGACACCCAAGCCCGAAAAATCGCCATACTCCGCACTGAACGGGCCGTTCAAAATGCTGACATCCTGCACCAGTTCCGGCGTCATTGATTTCAATTGTCCGAGGTAGCCCTGCCCGTGTCCTTGTGTCCCCTGATTTTGCTGAACCCCATCAACCAGAACTTTTAATCCGCCGCTACCTCCGCCGTGATCGAGGTTAAATCCGAAGCGTCGAATTTCCAGCGATTTGCCACCACCTTCGTGTTGTCCGGCATTAATGCCAGCGTTGAGTGTCTGGAAAATTTGATCATCACGCGAAAATAAAGTGTCTTTGAAAATGGCTTCATTGCGGCGTTCGATCCCCGGTTCAAGCGCAGTCGCTTCTATCACCAGGCTGTCATGAATTGGAGAAATCGTGTATTCAACTTGAATCAATACATTATTCTGATCCGGTCGAAACTGAAATTCCTTCGAGGCAAGATTCTTGCCTTCGACTAAAAGCTGCGTCAGATTTTCTGCAATTTTCAAAGTGAAATTTCCCTGCGCGTCGGTGATTGTTTCTAACGCTCCGGCGATGATTTTTACATTCGGAACCGATTCATTTTTTTTCGTGATCACAGTGCCCGTGAGGGTTCGAGAAGTCTGCGCGTAAGCCGGCAAGTCAACCAACAATAAAAGCGCATAACTGGCAAGTAAAAAAGTAATCCATCCCTTCATCGGGTTCCTCATTCGGTGAAATACAAACCTGTTTCTGACAACTAAGTTTCGTCATATTAAATACGACCAATTAAGGATTTCGGATTTGATTAATGAAGAATAGACCGCGGATTTGGCGGATCATGCGGGTCTTCGCGGGTCTGAATATTTAACCACGGAGAACACGGAGGACACGGAGAAAAAACAGACAGGATTGAATGGGCAGGTATCGGAACTAACATCTAGCATCCAATATCTAACATCTAAAATAAACTCCGTGCTCTCTGTGTTCTCCGTGGTTCCTAAAACTCAGACCCGCGTTAACCCGCATAATCCGCCAAATCCGCGGTCTATTTCTTATCATTTATTTCGCTAATAAAGTTCGCTCAATCAACCAATACGCGCCTGCGATGGCTACTAAAATCGAAAAAGCAGGAACCAGTCGCGTTTTGAAAATTTCTGTTTTTCTGATTTTCCAGATGATGCCCCAGAACAGAGCTGCGATAGCGAGCTGTCCGATTTCGACGCCAAGATTGAAGGACACCAATGGAATCGCTAAGCCGCTGCCACCTGCGCCGATATTTAATTCTCGCAGCACCGAGGCGAATCCGAAGCCGTGGATCAAACCAAAAGCAAACGTCAATAACCATCGTCCTTCGATTTCCTGTCCGCGTCGCCAGACATTTTCAAGGCCGACATAAATAATCGAAACGGCAATCATCGGCTCCACAAATGATGGGGAAATATTCACAATATTCAGTGCCGCCAAGGCCAACGTAATCGAATGTGCAAGGGTAAAGGACGTAATAATTTTGACGACAGAAGAAAGATTTTTCGCCGCGAGCAACAGCGCAATCAAAAAGCATAAGTGGTCAAACCCTAATAAAATATGCTCAATGCCTAACTCAAGAAACTGCTTGAAGGTATGCCATTTGCCCAAGCCCGCTGATAATTCACCGGCTGAAATCTGCGCGGTATTATTATTTACATCAAGTAATCGCTCCGCAATTGTTCGTCCTTCCGCATTCGTCAATTTAAAATATTCACGATGACCACGACTCAGCTTTTCCATGATTGCCGATTTGACAATTAATTCTGATGAAGGAATCTCCGGATAAACCAAAGTGAAAAAAGCCGTCTCGCGTCCATCTTCAGCTTTGGCAATTTTCACAGAGACTTCGCCCGGCTCAATTTTTTTTCCATCGAAGCTGACATCAAGAGACGATTTTGCTAATTGCTCAAGGTTCGATTTTGCAGCTTCAAATTCTTCTTTAGTGATGGTGCGATCAAGATTTTGATCTACGGGGACGACGCTTTCGATGTCCAGATAATTGTAGGCAAGTTTTGCTACGATACGATTGTTTTCCAATTGCATGTCGACATTGCTCAAACCAGGATCATGGGCAAAAACAGATACACCCCACAACACAAATAACGTCAGGCAAATACTTATTCGTTTTAAGTTCATACTGGGACAAATTGATTAATGTATATTTACCTCGAAGAACTTGAAGCGAGGCATGCTGACTTTTTTCTTTCCTTCGTGACCTTCGTGTTCTTCGTGGATATTGGCTTTATTTTATCTTTAATCTTATCTGGATTGTACAGACCCCAGCTCTATTTTGAAACTATTTCCAATTCGTCATTCAAAAACAAGAAACGGTAATCATAGTTAGTATTCAAAGCTTGTTTACTTCTATGATTACCGTTTTGAAATAGTCGCACTAAAAATTACTAGCTTCGTTTAGCGATTATTAAGTTACCATCTGCGAGGATTTTTATTTCCCACGAAATTATTATTTCCATTGTCAAAAGCAATCACGTCTTCCGCGTCAACTAATGATGGAGACGTTCCGAAGAATAATCCAAATCCAAAGTTTCCGCTCACAACCGTATTTGCTACCACTCCGCGCGAAGACCGCTCAAAAGTGATTCCGTTTCCAGGGTTTGGTGTGCTGGTCGCAGGAAAATCACCCGTTGCGCCAACGCGGTATCCGGTCGAAGAAACAGTTGAACGATTAATTAAAACCCGGCTTTCGTCTGTGACAAGAATGCCATGATTGACGTTGCCTTCTAATCTGACGTTCTCAATTGTGACGCGAGAAGTCCCTGAACTTTGGATTCCGATAGTCCAATTTCGCACTACTAAATTTCGCAGCGTGACATAACGATTGGCTGGTGAATTAATCACGATTCCTGGTTGCGCCTGCCGGGTGGCATTCGTACCCGTTGGAAATTGTGCTGCTCGCGTGCCGGTGGCGACCGCATCAATATTGGCTTCGACGCCGGGAGCGGCTTCAATTGTCGTATTGCCATTCGCATTGGTAATATTGATTTGCTCGTGAAAGCGTCCTGAAGTCACAATGGTGACGCGACCATTTTGATTGGCTCCGCCATTCGCAGCCGCTAACGCCGCCGTAATTGTTCCGAAAATCCGATCATCGCCGTCCGTATCTTCAGCGAGTCCCAGATTGCCATCGCGATCAAAATCTTCTTCGCCTTCAACTAAAACCGGATGATTAGCAGAAACCAGTGTTCCTGTCCAAATGCCTGTACCTGCGATTAAGGTCAATGTCATCATGACAATAACGACCCAGCGAACGTACCCATTTTGTTTAGTCAATTGTCTTATTTGCATAATTTTTACCTCGTTAGATAGTTCAGCATTAATTGTTATGAGGAAATTAAAAAATCCGGGGCTGAAAATTAATTCAGCCCCGGAGAAAAGCTTAAGGTTAAGGATGCAGGTGATTACGTCCGTTTTGTGGAGTTGGTTCATATGGGAATGTTTTGTGGTATCCCATATCATTACTGGTCACGCCATCATAATTTCCCTTGAAAGGATCATTAATTTTCAGGTTGTTAGGATCACGCAAATCGCTTAACAACGCGATAATCGCGATGTCTACGACGTCATCTCCGAAGCGACGACCATTTGGCCAACCGCCAGGAATGAATCCGCCATTTTTGAACGGGTCTTGAATTTTACTTTTCAAAACGTCACCGCCAAAAATGCTCAGTCGTGAGAATCCAGCATCATCGGGGACACCAGCCGCCGCGTTACCACCGTTGCCAGCCAATCTCACCATAGGTGTTGAAAGATCGACTTTAATAACATCAGGGATATAAATGCCTGCGATGTCAGTACGATTTTTATCAATGGCGAGGGTTGCGCCTTTGCCAATAATCAAATTAATTAACGTCGCTAGTTCAGGATTTTCAGCATATTTTCTGAATAATCGTTGATCTTCAGTGGGCAGGGTACGGCTATACAAATCTTTATCTTCAAGGGCGACCAGGCCTTCATTAAAGAGGGGATTTCCCTGACGCGCGACCTGCGTCCAGCGTTTGTTGCGATTAATCGAATTTAAAATGCAATCGACTTGTTTTTGGCGTGAAGAATAGTAGCCACATTCACGTACCAGATCATTCACATCTAAACCCTGTTCACGTGAGACCGGAACGCTCTCCCGACTCGTCGTTGCGAAGACTCCAGCGATTTGCTGATCTCCGCCAATATCACTCATCGGAATTCGCAGCGCCATCATATGCAAATTGAATCCGCCTTGTGAATCTTTGCCGGGATTGCGCAGGCTCAGCAAATCAAAAATGGATTGAATATCGCCGTAAAATCCGTCGTCTCGCTGTCCGGCAAAGGCCACGTAACCATTTCGGAATTTTGAGATGCCAGCTCGTGTGTAACGATCCAATGCGCCTTCACTCGCGACACCGCCACGAGCCAGATTTTCGCCGTTATCCCCTTGATTATAAAAAGGCGTTGCAATGCCTTGATTATTCGGCGGCACTACTCCTGTTCCAATCAAATCAGGACCACTCCGTCCAAGCTTTGTGATGGTATAAGTCTGCGTTAAATTTTGCCCTGCATCATCAACCTGCTGAACAACGCCCAGGTAAGATTGTAAAATTGTTTTGGTATTTTTGTATCGGGTATCAAATTCAAAGCGATACGTCACGGTTGGACGGCCAATCGCTAAATCTCCGCCAAGCGCGAGATGAATTTCGTAACGAACATTTTCGTCAAAATTGTATTTGTTCGGGCCAACGCCTGGCTCTTCATGAGGATAAACACTCAAAGCTACATTTAAATATCTTTGCGAGTTTTCTTCGGTGACGAAGGCGTAAACATCGGTCGTGTTGGCCGATGGATCACGCGTGATGAGCGGTGCGTCCATGTGGCTTGAAGCCAATGCCGGAGCATTGAACGGCACACTGAGTAGCGCCAGTGAGAGCGCGAGCGTGACAGCCACACTCTGTTTTAATTTCTGTATTTTCGTATTCATCTGTCCCCCCAAATTTTTGGTTTAGTTGAAATTAATCACCCTTGTGATTTTTTATTGTGAGTTAAATTTACTGCTTCCCGCTGTAGGATATTCCGTTCGGAGGGAAGCAACATGTGTTGGTTTGTAGTAGCTCGTTCGAAAAATTTGTCGGCGATTTTTTGGTTTCTCAGGTGAGAATTAATCACCGCCGCGTGAAGAAAAAATCTGGCATCCTGCGTTTTTTCGGCTAGTGCTTTATTAATCGAAGTCTCTGCCTCAGTGAAATTTCCGGCGGCGAATTGTGCCCACGCCAGAGCGTCCCAGGTATAAACATCTTGTCGTAACCTAAGCTCTTCATTCACTAAACTAAGGGCTTTCGCTTGATTTACTTTTTTGGTCGCATAGAACAAAGCCAGCGTCCGCGGATCGTCCTGACTCATTTTGGCTTCGATAGCCTGAGCTGCGCTTTCATCCCCGTTTCCGCGTAACGCTTCAGCAAAAGCCCAGTGATATTCCGTCAAAGGATTTAATTCTGCGGCTCGTTTCAGAGCAGAAACAGCTTCCGCAAAATTACCTTCACTCATTAAAATTTTGCCCTTCATTAACAAAGCCGGGGCGTATTCAGGTTGCCATTGCAAGGCAGAACCGATAGTGGCTTTGGCATCTTTTGTTTTGTGTTGATACAAATAATAAAAGGCGAGTTTTGAATAAGCCCAGGCTGTGGCTTCACGGTCTTGCGGACTCCCAGAACGAGCTGCCATAGCGGATAAAGCGGAGGCTCCATTAATATCGCCCTGCAACCACCTGACGTGCGCAGCCCGGGTATAAGCCTGCATATTTGGCTTTTGATCCATCATTTTCTGATAGGCATCTATTGACTCTTTCAATTTGCCCTGCTCCATTAAAACGTCTCCGAGCAAGCCAAAATCGAACGCCAAGCCACGTGCTTTTACGAGTTCCCGCGCAATTGGCTCTGCTTCAAGAAAGCGATGCATCTGATGTAAAGCGTGACCGCGCAGCAACATTGCTTCAGGGCTGGGCTGATCGGATTTAGATTGAATGCATTCAGCGCAGGACGCCGCAATTTGAAAAAATCCCGGATCATTTGAAATTCTGGCTTTTTCAATGAATTTCCAACCTAATTGTTCAAGGCTGATTTTTCCAGCTTCCAGATTTGTGGTTTTGGATTTTTGCTGCCACTTCGTGATTTCTTCGTCTAACTTTGTTGTACCTGTTTGTGTGGCTAAAGCAATCGCGCAGGGTTTCGGCAATAGTGGCTCGGTTGCCGATTGCACAGTTTTACAACCGTTGGCGAGACCTGCTGCAAAAATAAACAGTAATGCCGGTGAGTATCCCCAAAATCCCCAAAATTTTCGCATAATAAAGGTTCCTTTCAATTGATTCAGTAGAGATACGTACCACGGTTAGAATTTGGATTTATCAAACAAAATTTTTTGTCTTTTAAATTATTTATACGTTATGATTAATGCTGTCCCTGAAAGCTAAATGTGACGCACGGAATAGAGCATGGAGTGCAAGCTTCAGCTTGGTTTTACAGTGGCGGGAAGTAAAACCAAGCTGAAGCTTGCACTCCATGCTCTATTGCGTGCTCTATAACTTTTCTATGAAAATTACGAAGATTGAAACGCTCACGTTGCATCGAAGTCAGACCATTCACGCCGGAGCAATCAGTTGGCTGTGGGTGCGGATTCATACCGATGAAGGTTTGATCGGACTCGGCGAAACCTATCCCGCCGCCGAAGCTGCGGAAACAATTATTTGCAATTCGCTGGCTCCGATTTTGCTCGGACGTGATCCGCGCGAAATTGAAAGATTGTGGTCAGACATGTTTCTCGCCGTCAGCTATCACGCCTGGGCTGGATCAGAAATGCGAGCGATCAGCGCGATAGATATTGCGCTCTGGGATTTGCTGGGGAAAATCACCAATCAGCCTATTTATCAGCTGCTCGGTGGAAAATCTCGAGAACAAATTCGCACGTATAACACGTGCTACGATCACGTGTACGACTTCAATTCTGATGCCGGAAAACTCGCGCAAGACCTTTCCGCTTCCGGCATCAAAGCAATGAAAATATGGCAGTTCGATCAAATCGCGCTCACCAATCGCGGAGAATTCATCACAAATTCTGAACTCGAAAAATGCCTGCTTCCAATCAAACAAATTCGGGATTTTGTCGGCGATGACATGGAAATCATGCTCGAATTTCACGGCTACTGGAATTTGCCGAGCGCGGTCAAAATCGCCAAAGCCGTCGAGCCATTCAATATCGCGTGGCTGGAAGAAATGTTGCCGCAAGACAACCTGCAAGCTTACCGCCGCCTGAAGGACGAAACTTCAATTCCCTTAATTTTAAGTGAACGACTGATGACCAGATTTCAGTTTCGTGAAGTCATCGAACAAGGCATCGCGCAAATTGTAAATCCTGATATTTGTTGGAGTGGCGGCTTGACCGAAGTCAAAAAAATTGCGACTTATGCCGACACACACTACATCCCCATTGCGCCACATAATTGCGGAGGTCCGGTGCTTCATTTCGCTTCGATGCACCTCGCTACCAACGTCACGAATTTGTATATTTTAGAAAGTGTACGAAGAAATTATTTGAAGGAATATGAGGGGATTGTGAAGAATACCGGAGCAGCAAAAGATGGATGGTTGCAGGTGAATAACAGTCCGGGTCACGGTGTAGAATTAGCTGAAGAATTGTTGAAAAATCCAGCCTTGAAAATTAACGCGATAGCTCTAACCAATACTGTGGACACTTTTTGAATTTTCGCACTTTAAAAAATGCTAAGCCTAATAAAATCAATAATTTAGCTTTTCATAGTGCGATTCCGTAACCTATTAACAACGAAGAACTTATAAAAAGTGTCCACAGTATTGTCTAACTTAAAACTCTCAATTCTCAACTTTCAATTTTCCACTCCAATGAGGGGAGAATTGAAAGTTGAAAATTGAGAGTGAAAAACATTTTAGAGTACTGCTTCAATTGCGCTTCGCTCAGCCTTCACCTGATGCCATTGGCTGGCAAATGGTGACTCTAGCAAATGTGAAATCCCCTCTTTATCCTTGAAGCGTAATTCCCCTTTGTGATAGCTGACAATATAATCCGGGTCTTTCAAAACATGTCCGGTGAGAATAGCGACTACATCTTCCGAAGGGTTAATTTTATTAGCTGCAACTAATTTTTTAATTCCGGCGAGCGTCACTGCGGAAGCGGGTTCGCATCCAATTCCGTCGCGTCCGATCATTGCTTTCGCGTCAGCCATTTCCTGTTCGCTGACCTGCTCGACTTCTCCGTCGCTGCAAAGCAGTCCGCGCAGTGCTTTTTGCCACGAAATTGGATTGCCAATTTTTATCGCTGTCCCCAAAGTCGTCGCGCCTTGCACCGGAATTAATTGCGCATCCGGTTCAGTTTTTAGTGTATTCCAAAGTTGATATAACGGGTTCGCGCCTTCTGCCTGAATAATCGTAATTTTCGGCATGCGATCAATAAAGCCCATTTCTAAAAGTTCGTGCAAGCCTTTCGCGATCGCCGAAGAATTTCCCAGATTTCCGCCAGGAACTACAATGCGATCAGGGATTTTCCAGCCGCGTTGTTGCAGCATTTCGAAGGCAATTGTCTTTTGCCCTTCAAGCCGAAACGGATTGACGGAATTCAAAAGATACATCGGAGAATCTTCTGTGACTTCGCGGACGAGGCGCATCGCATCATCAAAATCTCCTTCGAGCTGCACCACCGTCGCCCCGTAATCAAGAGCCTGAGAAAGTTTGCCGAGCGAAATCTGACCCGAAGGAATAAAAATAATCGCCTTCATTCCAGCCCGTGCCGCGTACGCCGCCATCGAAGCCGAAGTGTTTCCAGTACTCGCACACGCTACACTTTTTGCGCTTAATTTTGCCGCCTGCGTGACGCCCGTAGTCATTCCCAAATCTTTGAATGATCCCGTAGGATTCATTCCCAAATGCTTGAACGTCAGCGCATCCATTCCAGCGTATTCCGCGCTCCGCGAAGCCGAAAATAATTGCGTATTCCCTTCGAGCATCGTGACAATATTTTCTTCTGCGACTTCGGGCAATAATTCACGAAACCGCCAGACACCGCTTTGATCCGCAGGAGATTTTGACGAGAGTCGTGCATCCCATAACTGTTTGAGATTTTCGGGATTGAAGGCTTTGACCGGATGCACAAGATCGAGCAATCCACCGCATTTTTCGCAGGTGTAAATCGGAGAAGTTGTTTCGAATTGCGCATGGCAATCGGCTTCGATGCATTGGAGTTTGAGCATAAAAAACTAAGGGTACGATAGGCGTCCCCGCCTGTCGAAGTGGCCAGGTGTTTCGTGGAGGATAAT
>JAYTCQ010000425.1:0-3980 GCA_043736395.1 Blastocatellia bacterium
CTCTACCAAAGCGGTGACGAGTCACCGCACTCCAAACGCTCCGCGCTTCGAAAGCGATTTATTTTTTCCCAAGCTTAATCACGAATCCAGTTGAAATTCGCGGCTAATACGTTGAAAGTGGGTATCCCCGCGAAATGTAAAGCAAATCCAATTGAAATAATCGGTACGAAATCTTCTCGTTGATTTTTACGTCCACTCCGACTCCAGCCGGAGCCATCGTGAAGCTCGTTCTGGAATGCCGCGGCCCGACTAATGATTTCGTAAGAATGGAAGCTGCTTGACCGCCGGATTGAAGATTGGTTGTAATCGTAGACGCTCCGTAAAGTGAACTCATATACCACGAAAACTTTTTCCCCCGTCGCCCAAATCGTGTACCAACTAGAAAGTAATTCGCTGTTACATCAGCTCCGAATGATCCTCCACGATGACCGCTAAAATCCACCATAAAGTCCAGAAAACTGCCAGAAATCGTGAGATTCGTGTGACCGCCATTGAGATTGACTCTTCGCAGTGAAGTTTCAGGCGAAGTCGGGGCATAAGAATACCCGCCGAAAATTTCAGCGACAGGTTTTTCCTGTGCAAAAACATTGAGGGAAGCAAGGCAGAGAAAAAGGAGGAATAGAAAAGTTTTCATAGCGGTGTCCTTTCGTGCTGAAAATCGCATTGTTGATTTACGTGCTGTTAGAGCGTAATGAACATTGCGTTAGTTTCGACGCAAGCTCAATTGTGTTCCGCTCCGCTGGAGCTGAACACAATTGAGTAGAAATTAATTCTGGCTTGTTGTCGCAGCGCTATTTCGATTTCTCTGAAACAGGTGTTAAGACAGGACGAGCCGCGTAATATCCTTCTCGTGTTTTGATGTCAACATTTCCGTATTTGGTTTTTGCGCTCTTACTAAGTTCAAGCTTGATGCGTCGGAATTTGCCGTCGAAATTTGTGTTCTCAGGGTAATAGCCGATTGTGTAGCTGGAACGAATCAGGCGTGTCAGCTGGGTAAATAATTCATCAAATTCTTCGCCAAAGGCCTTATTTGCTTGCAGGGAGCTGAGCCTGATCCACGGCTTATTTTTTGAAATATAGATTTGGCCCCCTGTCTGTTCGACGAAAACTTCAAGCGTACCCCCAGCCCGACGTAGTTGGGTATCGTTCATGACTTTCGGGATGGCGATAGGGTTAAGCTTATCAGATAACCCAAATACTTCTTTGGTTCCATCATTTTCTAGCAGAGCGTAGACGGTGATTCCACTTTTACCGAGTAATTCGTTCACTTCGGTACTTTTGTGAAAGTGTGTTTTAGCCATATAAATCGTAGAAGAAGTGGATGAAATCACAATGATAATTTTGCGGCGTTCGTGTGAAGCAGATTTTTCGAGATAACGTGCTGCTTGGTATACGGCTTCGCCTGGACGGGCGAAGGAGCGTTCTGGGCGAACTTTTTCTTCAGTTCCTATTTGAGAGCTATTTAGAAAGTTGAAAAAAGAGACTCTATCCTCCAGTTGTTCGGCTATTAATTTTTGATTTCTGGTCATAGGTTGCACAAGTCGGACATCAGAGTCCCACGCCATCAATGCCATCTCTGCATCCTCACCCAGTTGACGGAGTGCATCGAGACTTCGTTGGAATTGAATATCGGAGGGCCTGACGCAACTCATTCCGTCCACTAGGATTACAACTGAGAGCGGCTGGGATTCCAGCACTAAGGAAATCTGTTGCGGATTTCCATGTTCACGAAGTCGAAAATCGTTGATCTTTAGCCCTCTAATTGGGGAAGCGTCACCTCGATTAGTGACCTGTGTCCAAATAGTTACTAAATCAGTATTAACTGTAATTGTACCATTCTCTAGGTTTTGAGCATGACATTTGAAACCTACACTAAAACCTAGTAAGAAGATTAATCCAATAGTAAATGTTGATAGCTTTTTCACAGTTTTTCTTCTCCCATTTTTCAACTGGATACGGAAAATCCTTATCTCTTGGTTTATTCAACAACTAAGAGATAAGGATAAAATTTATGTGTAAATCGAAGCTCAATTAGTACAAAGATTACACTGAACGTCTTTTTTTATCCCGTCGGCGCAGTTCGGCAGCGCAGCATAACAGAACGCAAAAGTTGAACCACAAGCAGCGGTTGCGATTGCAAAATTTTGGTTAGCTGTACCCTTGCAATTATCGCACTGCGATTGATTATATTGGGGGCTGTTGGGGTTGCAGAAGTTGTTATTCTCACAGGATGTCATTGCATTGTTATATACAATTGTAGCAGCAGCTTCACAGGCAGCCGATGCTCCAATGCACAATAACTGTTTTGAGTGCCTATCTGCCTTACACGCAGTGCAAGTATCCACACATACCGTAGTTTGAGCAGTGCCAGAACCAGCACCAGCACTTTCTCCAGTGAATGGGCAGATAGAATCAAAATAAGCGTAAGCAGTGAATGTTCCATCAGCAATCGCAACCTCTGTATTGGCCGAGGTACTTCCACTACCAGAAGCAGTTCCGGAAGGTCCGGAAATTTGAACGTACGTTGTATTCGTATGAGAACTGCTCATGTAGTCTACAGACACGTAGGCTGCGGCATAAACTGAATTGCCATCTTCCCCCATACATATATACATTGATTGCCCGAAGCTAATACTTGAGAGTGAACAGATGAACAAAATTGATAATACAATTTTGAGCTGAATCTTGTAACAATAAGCAACTAAATTAGTGTAAATTTTTGATTTCATTTTAAACCTCCAAGGTTAGACCAGCCTATTTTTTCTTTTGGAATTTTTCGATAGGGATCGGTTGATACGTTTTTATTCTTTTCTTGATCTCCAGGATTTGCAGGCTTAACTCTTCTTTTTCCTTGTCATTTAATTGTCCTTGTAACGTATCAATCTCCTCCCGAATCATTCTTTCTTTTTGCGCTTGCAAGTTATTGAGCTGAGCCATAACCGATGATGATGGGCTAGGCCAGTTTTGATCTTTGAGGTCTTTTGCCTGCGCGTCGAGCGGTTTTAGTTGTTCCTTAATCCCGTTCGCCTTATCAGTAATCAATTTTTGTGTTTGTTCGCTAATTTTAATTTTTTCAATTAAGTATTTAGCCCTTCTTTTCGCAGATTCGGTAGTTCCCGCGCCATTCGCCACTGAACTAAAGAAGAACTCGTATGCCAATAAATCAGGAATCGCGTTGGGATTCACTGAACCATCAATCAATACGGGTTGGTATTCTTTCTTATTCTGGGTTTGTTGATGTGCTGAGTGATCCTGTTGCTTATTTGAAACCACACTGCGACTGATCGCGGCGGCTCCGATCACGATCATAAGTAACGCAACGAATCCCCATTTCATTTTCGTCATTTTTGTTTCTGGCATATTTCCCCTTAATTGAAAATTCTTTGTAGTTACATCACAGCCTATCAACAGGGATCATCGCATCCATTGATGCTTAGATTTGGTGATAGACTGCGACAGGTATTTTCAATGTCAGAGTACCTAGTCAAATTTCTGAATGATAGATTAGGAAATCACTATTCAGGTTATGGTTTCACTATTTAAGTTAACTTTTCAGTAAGCGAACCTGCGACCAAATTTTTCAACCGTTCCCGCCGACGAAATTCTTTAGGTGTACAACCGTAAGCGGTGCGGAAGGTCGCAGAAAAATACCCAGTCTGTGTGAAACCTACGTTGTTCATAATTTTATAAACTTGCGATTCGGTCGTGATCAGTAAATGGCAAGCTTCTGCCAGGCGTAATCGAGACAGATACTGAACGGGGCAGCATTTGAATTCTTCTTTGAAAAGTAATTCCAACTGGCTCACGCTCAGATTTACCCGAAGCGCTAATTTTTCAATTTTTGGAGGTTGTTTTAAATTCTTCGCCATCGCCAAAGCTACCGTGACGACACGATAATCTTTGACGCTTGCCAAGTCTGGCATGGTAGTTGCGGGGGGGGGGTAAATTAGCTGATTCAGTTACTGTTTGCGAATCATCCG
>JAYTCQ010000426.1:0-8388 GCA_043736395.1 Blastocatellia bacterium
TAGCCCTCATCGTCATCGGATGGATAAATTTCAGGGGCAAGGTTTTCGATTTCGGGTTGCGCCGTCAGTGCCTTTAAATCCTGCCATTCGCTTGAAGTCAGGTCACGGATTTTGCGAAAGCCTTTGCCTGACAAAACGCTTATCTGCGCAATATCTTTTTTCACGCGAACGACAATGCTTTCGCGCTCTCTGGAATCTTCTTGCGCGAGAAAAGCGTAAATCTCTTCGGCTCCGTCTCCACGGGTGATTTCTTTATGAAGCTCTAATTCATTTGGCGATACATTCCCGAACTTCATTCCAGATTTTTCGCCAAGTATAAACGCCTGATTTGGGTGACGCGCCCATAAAATACTGCGCGCCGCTGCACTATTTTCAATTTCCAGATAGCTTTCAGCGGCATCACTTAAATTTGGATTGCTGAGCAATTGCGCTACCTCAACCACTGGTAATTTCTCGCGCACATATTTTGCGCTGACTAATAACGCAAGTTGCGCTTTGGCATTCTTGCCTTTCAAAACATCCTGCATTCTCCCGACTTCACCCAGCATCACGGCGGCAACACCTGAAGCTGCGCCACCTTGTGTTAGTAATGGATATACCGAGTCACTGAGATTTTTTTAAAAATCCTGCCTCTTCTTCAGCATTTCGGCGAGGTTGACGGCGTCAATCGTGCCTTCACTTAATCGCTCAATCAAGTTGATTCGAGCCAACCGATAAGGTGATCGTTGAATCCCTTCCAGCATATTTTGCGCGACTGCTGGTTGTGACTTTCGCAGCTCCTTGATTCGCGTAAAAACAATCTGCAAAAAACCTTCTGAGAATTTAATCGCGCCTTCACCTCTTACTTCAGCTGCTAATAAAAGAAAGCCAAGACTAAGATTCACCGAAAGTAATTTCCCGTCTTCCAAGCCACCCCGTATCTCTTGAGCACCTTTAGTGGAAACAGTTTTTTGCGCATATTCTTCATACGCGACAGCCATTTCAGCATCCGAATAGCCATTCGCCAATACGACCGAAGCGACCATCGCAATTCGGCCTTTTGCTGTTTTTGCTTGCTCTGCCAGACCTTTGAGCAGAGGAGTTGTAGCGGAATCCTGGTACGCTCCAAGCGCAAAGACTGCCGCAGCGGCAATTTCCTCTGAGTCTTCTATGCTGATGAGCGAGGTCAATCCAGGCAGCGCTTCAGGTAACTTCACCTGCCCCAGGCTCAAAATATACTGCCCACGATTTGGCGCGGCTGACCAGTTTGAATTTTGCAACCAGGGTAATAACGTTCGCGCAACTTCCTTTTGCAATGGAGTGACGGTTCTTGACGAACCCATTCCAGTCACTAACGGCAATCCCGCTTCTGAAACATATCGAACGGCGGAGTTGTGAATCACCGGATCATTATTTCCCACCAGCCTGAGAACTTTCGGAACCCATTGCTCAGGTTCTGAAACTGTCACCTGTGCCAGAAAATTTTCTCCGACGGAATAGCCCTTGTAGTACTTCCCTGCTACCGAATCTTCAAGCGCAGCGCGTTCCACTGCACTTGCGGCAGCGCTTCCGACATCACCCGCAACGGCGGCGGCAGAACTCGCTTGAGGCGTTGGGGAAGTTTTTGAAATTATTTCTTCGGATTTCTTCTCTGATTTTGGAGCCATTCCGCTCAATGAAGCATCGGCAAATAATCCTAAAAACCAATTTTCACGTCCGTCCCAATCACTGCTCATTACGTGTTGCAAAGCTTCAACTCGCGCCTCAAGATTGATTTGCTGATTGACTGCCATTTCTTTCAATTTCGTCAGTAACGATTCCGCCCGTGATTTCTCAGAAATGAGTAGCGCGTGTTCACGACTTAAAATTAATCCTTTCGCGATAGATTGCGGATCGTCGCTGTTAATAAGCTTTTCGACGAAAGGCTTCGCCGCTTCCCAGTCCAGTTTCGCAAGGTTTTCAATTTCTCCCGTACGCGCCTCGGCGATCAATTCTTCACGAAAATATTGACTGTTGTTTTTCAAAAACAAATGAACCATCGAGAGGTCGGATTCTCCGTCCACATTTTCCTGAATCAATCGGTAAAGCCGATCATGCGTTTCTGAATTGTTCGGAAGGAGTTCGATGTAGTCGCTGAAATAATCAGGACGATTGATGCATTCTTCCAATAGCCGTTGACGAATAATATCAGAAGGCTGAGTCGGCTTTTCGGTATCAGATTCACTTTTATTACGCCAATACGCAAAAATCTTTTCGATAGGAGCATCATCTGCGGGTGGCTTGTCTTCAGCTTGGATCACTACGTCTACAGACGTCGGAGGAAGCGGTGTCATTTCACTGAGTTCAGAAATTACAGCATCCGCAATCACAACTTTTCGAGGTGCAGGACGCCTGGCGGATTGACGCGAACCCGATTGTCTTTGCGCCAGTAACGGCTGAAGTGTGAGAAGAAAAATTAATACTAAAATCAGTGTTTTTGTGAGAGAAAAAATACGCATGAACGATACTCCTGCACCTGAGAAAGGAATGCTGATATGGCAATGAGGGCAGGTGTATTCTAACGTAACAGTTACTCACAGGACTACAGAAAAGTAAGGAAGCTGAATTTTATAACTCCATTTGAACCGAAGCGCTTATTTTAAAGGCATCCGCAACAGATTTCCTTCATGTACGAAGTAAACAAATCCACTGGCTTCGTCCGCCCAGATGCTGTTGTTTGAAATAAGTACGCCCGGTAATTCCAGCAGTGGCTTAAACGTAAAATTCTGAATATTGTAGAGCCCAATATAACTCATCGCTTTAAGATTATCGTTAAAAGCTACCCAGTATGTATGCGGAGTAGTGGTCGGTTGAAATGGCAGGAAGCTCTTCTGCAAAAGTGGGCGCAGGTCTCCGGTGGCGAATTGCATATTGCCGGTTTGCGCATCAAACCAAAAAGATTTGACGGAATGAAATTCAAACTCACTTTTTGGTTCGGTAAGTAAAATCAATCCACGACCTGGCAAGACTGTTTTCGGATAAAGAATTTTAAGACCGACCGGAAGCTTGACGATGAATTCTTCTTTTGTTTTTAAATTTACCCGAACCAGATTATAGCGATTTGACGAAGGCTTTTCCGGAGAAGTAATCCTGGTCGTGACCAACCATTGCTCATCCGCTGTAACTTCTACCCCCCAGAAATTCCCGCTAAGGATTTTTTCAGGCTTGGCTCTAGACGTAAGCTTATAAACACCCGCGAGTTCCTCTGGAGAATCCAAAGTGAAATAAGTTGCCTTTCGTAATGGGATCGGACTAAAACTCCTGATCTGATTTCGACCGCTTGACCAGCCTTTATCAAGCTCATCGTACAGCTGATACGATTCAGCCAAGTGGTCGGGAACAGTGGTCGCTCCACCAAATTGTCCTCCCTCAAAAACATACCATTGAGGAATATTTCCAGAGTCTTTTGTGATTGAGTCTTCGGTATTACGCGCGTAAACACGCAATTCTTTTTTCTCCATGCCAACTCCCATGATCGGCTTCTTTTCATCCGCATAGACAACCTCAAGACCTTTGATCTTATCTTCAATGTCATAGCGAATTTTAAAATCGCCACTACGACTCATGGTATAAAAAATTCCCGACAATTGTTCGGAGGGCGTGGCATCTTTTTTCGGTGCAGGCGCGAGATTCCCTAATTGAATCCGGCGACCGGAATCTTTGCTAACCCGCAAATATTGCCCCAATAAAAAGCTATCTGATCCAGATGCGGTAAAGTTAACCGGGTTGAGGTCTTCGATTTCAGGCTGCGACGTGAGGGATTTCAATTCCTTCAATTCAAAATCTGTGAGCTGACGTTTTTTCTGAAACCCCTTGGCATTCAGCACACATATTTCAGCTTCTCCTTTTTTGACCCTGACAACAATCGCAGGCGAATCTGCTTGCCCGGAAGCGAGAAACGCGAAGATTGAATCAAGGTCATTTCCTTGCAAAACTTCTTCTTGTAATTTTTTTTCGCGTTCTTCGCGACTCATTTGCTTTTTTGAACCAAAGGATTCGGGACTGAAATCTCCATAAGATTCACCAATAATCCAAGCTTGATTCGGATGCCGTGCCCAAATCAGCTCACGCGCTGTCCGGCTGTTTTCTACTTCTAAATATTTTTCCGCACCCACAGTCAAAGCTGGAAGACTGAGGAACGGTATTAGATTTATGACAGGTAACTGTTCTCTGACATAGCGCGCACAAACCAGTAAGGCAAGTTGTGCTTTCGTGTCTTTTCCTGTCAGAATTTCTTTGATGTGCCCGTCTTCTCCCAGCATCACAGAGGCGAATCCTGAAATATAGCCGCCTTCATCTAACATCGAATCTAACTCATTACTAACATTTTTCTGAAAGCTGCGGCGTTCTGACAACGCGTAGGAGAGCAAATCAGAAGTAGCTTCACCTGCACGAATTCGTTCTATTAAATTCAGTTGTGCAATACGATTTTTTTGGTGCTCAAAGCGCGATAACATTGTGATGGCAATGATAGGTTCTGTCGGCATCAAAGCTTTGATACGCTCGAAAATCCGTTGCTGTAAGCCATCTGTCAATTGGTAATAATTTGTATCAATAGCCAACCCAATACTAACATTCGGCGGGACAGTAATATTTCGCTGCGCTGCATTCTCACCTTGCGAGTCTAAAGTAATGGCATAACGAGTATGAGCCTCAAATGCGCTAACCAATTCTTCATCGGAATACCCATTCGCCAAAAAAATCGTTTCGATCATGCCTTGACGGAATTCCTCATCTTTAATTTTTGGTGCAAGGTTTTTAAGAATTGGGACGGTGACTGGATCATCAATAGAACGAATTGCTGCGAGAGCCGCAGCGAGTACTTCACGATCCTCTGATTCATCAGAAACTATTGCGATTAATCCAGGCAGACATGCAGCAATTTTAGTCGTTGCGACCATCAAGACAAAATTCTCGCGTCCCGGTGCGTGCGCCCAATCTTTATTCGCCAGCCAGGGCGTTAATACTTGCACAATTTCCTGAGAATAATCAGCCGGGTTTTGAGCCTGAGAATCTGAGCGGCTTCTGATAAATTTGTAATTATGGTATTCGGCTAAAAAACCAACCGCAGAGTTATGCACTACGGGATTCGAATTTCCAATTAATTTGATTATTTTAGGCACGAAGCCTTCGACAATCTTACTTGTCGCACGCGCAAGCCAATTCCTGCCATACTGTCGGGAAGTTTTTTTAAGCTCTTCTGGTCGCCCCAATCTGAAGCTCGTAGGAGTTTCATTCTGCGTATCTTTCGCAGTTAGCTCAAGCCCATTCAAAACAGGATCAGTGAACAAAGAAAGAAACCATTCTTCCTGACCTTTCCATTCCTTCTGCATTAGAATCTCTAAGGCCTTACCGCGAAATTCTGACCCATTTTCCTGACCGACAACTATTTCTTTAAATTGGGCAACGCATTCTTCAACTTGTGCAGTTTCACCATTTTTTACAACGTGTTCATAGACAACCCCTAAGGCACTCAATAGTTCTAATGGATCATTCGTCTTAAATTTTTTCTCCAAAACTTTGAGAGCGGTTTCCCAATCTCGTTCAGCTAAAATCTTCAGGCTCTCAGTGTCCAAGCCTTGGGCTGATTCTAAAAGTTCTTCACGAAAATACGGGCTATAGATTCTGAGATAACGCCTGAGCTCACCGAACGATTCTCTCTCTTCAACAGACCTTTCCTGCATCGTTTGATATAAAGCTGTGAAGGTATTTTCAGTTTTCGGAAAATATTTTAAATAAGCGCTGCATAGGTTCGGGCGATTAATGCACGCGTCCAGTAATCGTTGCGTGACAATTTCACTGGGTAGCTCTTTGTTCTTTGGTCGTCGGTATTCCTGGTGCCGCCAATAGTCGAGCAGCTCCTGCATCGGCGCGCTATCCGCCGGAGGCGTAGCATCTTCTGAAGAAACCTCCTTATTGCTCTTTTTTTTCTCAGGGTCTAAAGGATGCAACTTACCCAATTCTGCCATTACTTCGTCGGCAATCTGCTTCTTCGTTGTAGGTTTTAAATTTCTACGTGGAGTGCGCTTGGTTTGCGCCTCTAAAATTGAAGTACAAACAAGACTAAGCATTAAGACTGCTGAGAGCGCTTCTTTGCATCTAACGAGGCTCATAACAGATACTCCTGCACTTGAAAATAAGTAAGTAATTTCGGCATTGATGGCCTCAAAATGTACCACACCCAAATAAAAAAATCAGCCGCTGACAAAAGAGAAAAGGGATGAAAGATGGACCATCTTTCATCCCTCATTTTTTTGCTGATTGTATCTACTTCTTCACAACCTTCCCTTCCGCATCCAAAATCACAACTTCACCGAGATTTAATTCACGAATGCCTGCTTCGATTTTTGAGAGATCGCCGACGAGCAATAACGTTGCGCCAGTTGGCTTCGCGTATTTTTGCGCCACGGTATTGACAGAGGCAAGCGAAGCTTTCGTCAATGCGTCCGGTTCGCCTTGCAACCTGGTCAACGGCAATTCGTCTACCCATAAACTCAGCACCTTGCTGACTATACCGAAGAGCGATTCAAAGGATTGCGCATAGCCGCGCACGCGATTGGCTTTGGCGTTTTCCAATTCTTTTTCGGTGATCGGTTTTTCTCCTGAAATTCCCTTTAATTCCTTGACGAATTCGACTATGGATTCTTTGGTCTTGTTGGTTTGTACGCCGCCACTGGCACGCCACGCGCCCGCTTTGGTGTACAAATCAGGATTGGAAAACACGCCGTATGAATAGCCTTTCTCTTCACGCAAATTCATATTCAGGCGCGTGCCGAAACCTCCGCCCCAGACAGCATCAGCCAATTTTAGCGCGTAGTATTCTTCTGACTTGCTGCCAGGCGCGGGCAGAATTTGCGTGACGACAGTTTGCGCGGCGTCCTGCCGATCAATCAAATACACTTTGCCGGGGCCAACCGGAGCGGGTGCAGGGATCGCCTTGCTCGGCGCGGCTCCGCCTGACCAACTGCCGAAATTTTGTTTGGCTAAGGCGACTGCTTCATCAAGCGAAATTTGTCCGGCGAAGACAAGTGCTGAACTGCCGGGCTTCCAAAATTGATTATGGTATTGCGCAAAATCTTCGCGCGTGAGTTTTTCAATCGAAGCCTTGCGACCACGCAAAGGCCGTCCATACGGGTGATCGAACCCAAACGCCAAGCCTTGCCCGACAACACCAGCAATGGAATTTCCGTCCTGGGATTCCTGCGCTAACGCGTCAATGCGCTTTTTCTTTTCGCGGTCAATCTCCTCGGCAGGAAATGAAGGATTGCGCACGACATCAGCAAACACGGTCATCGCTGGCATGAGATTTTGCTTAAGGACTTCAAGCGCCAGAAATGAATTTTCCTGACTGCCGCTGCCGGAAATGCCCGTCCCTAAATCACCGAGAACGTCTTCGATTTCGAGCGCCTGTTTGGTTTTGGTGCCGCGCCGCATCATCGCCGGAGCTAAATTCGCCAAGCCTTCTTTGCCTGTCGGGTCATTCACGCTGCCCGTGCGCGCAGCCAACACGACAGCAACTTTTGGCAAATCGTTGCGTTCGACGACGAGCACTTCTAAACCGTTCTCAAGTTTTTGCGATTTCACAACAGGCACTGTGTACGGACGATCTGCGCCAAGCGCCGGAATCTTCGAACGGTCAAGCGCAACGGTGGATTCGCGCCCTGATTTTTCGGTTCGGAACCGCACGAGCAAACGATTGCGGGTGTCGAGCCATTTGGCGGCTACGGCACGGGCGCTTTCTTTGGTGACGCTTCGATGCCGCGCGACATCCGCTTCAAATTTATCCGGCGTGCCGAGATAGGTGTTGTACTGATTTAAGCGATCTGCCTTGCCGCCGAAACCGCCGATGCGTTCCAAACCCGACACATAACCAAATTCCCATTTCACTTTGGCACGATTCAGCTCAGCATCGGTTGGGCCGTCTTTGGCTAATTTCGCAATTTCATCGGTGATGATTTGTTCGATTTGTTCTAGTGCGATACCCGGACGCGCAGTCGGTTGCACCACAAAAACGCCCGTGTTTTCGAGCGTAATCGGAAACGAAGCAACGTTGCTGCAAAGTTGTTTGTCATACACCAGAGCCTTCGTTAATCGCGCTGACAATCCATCGGTAAGAATCGAATTCAGCAAATCAATTTCGGCTTCGCCTTCGGCAAAAAAAGCAGGCGACACCCAAGCCATGTACGTGCGATCTTGCGGCGCGCGTTCGCTGACTTCGATAATTTTTTCGCCGCTCAGTTTAACGATTTCTTTTGAGGGACGATCCAGCGCAGCCCCGGCTGGCAACGTGCCAAAATATTTTTCGATTAAACGTTTGGCTTCGGCTACATCGAAATCTCCGACAATCGCCAGCGTCATGTTGTTCGGCGT
>JAYTCQ010000427.1:0-11962 GCA_043736395.1 Blastocatellia bacterium
CGATCTTGCAATCACGGTAAAATTTCTCGACCGGATATTCCTTCACGTAGCCGTATCCGCCAAACAAATTCACTGCCATCGAAGCGACTTCTTCAGCAATTTCAGACGAAAAAACTTTTGCCATCGCCGCTTGTTTGATGAACGGTTGCTTCGCTTCTTTCAAGCGGGCTGCGTTGTAAACCATCAAGCGGGCGGCTTCGATTTTTATGGCCATATCTGCCAACTGAAATTGGACGCCTTGAAATTCGCTGATGGATTTTCCGAATTGCGAACGCTCTTTGGTGTAAGCAATCGCCGCTTCGTAGGCTCCCTGCGCCAGTCCAACCATCTGCGCAGCGATGCCGATGCGCCCTTCGTTCAAGGTCTCAATCGCAATTTTGTATCCCTTGCCGACTTCGCCCAAGACATTCGCTTTCGGCACTTCGCAATTATCAAACAGCAATTCACACGTTGAAGAAGCGCGGATGCCGAGCTTGTCTTCTTTCTTGCCGACCGCGAAGCCAGCGAAATCTTTTTCGACAATAAACGCGGTGATTCCCTTGTAGCCTTTGCTCAGATCAACGCTCGCAAAAACCAGAAAAATTCCGGCTTCTTTGCTATTGGAAATCCATAGTTTTCGACCATTCAAAAGATAATGATCGCCTTTGTCTTCGGCTTTGGTTTGTAAGGCAAACGCATCGGAGCCGGAAGCAGCTTCACTGAGTGCATACGCGCCAACCGTATCAGTTGCCAGCCGTGGCAGGAATTTTTTCTTCTGCTCTTCGTTGCCATAATTGAGAAAAGCATTGCAGACGAGAGTATTGTTCACGTCTACGCACACGGCGACGGAGGCATCTACGCGGGCAAGTTCTTCAATCGCGAGACACGCCATAAAAAACGTGCCGCCAGAGCCGCCGTAATCTTCGGGAACCTCGATGCCCATCAAGCCCAGATCAAAGGCTTGCTTAATAATTTCAGGACGAATATGCGCTGTTTCGTCCATCTCATTGACGTACGGTTTAATCTCGGTTTCGGCGAATTGACGGACGACGCTGTGGGCGAACATTTGCTCTAATTCGCTCAGACTGGTGAGCGGGCTAATAAGTGCTTCTGACATAAAATTCCTTCCTCAAAATAGACTTCTTCAGCGAAAGTAAATGAACAATTTAGCATCGTACCTTAGTCGGATCAGCTTTGCCAAATTAACAAAAAAAGTCCAACAAACTTCAGTTTGTTGCTGGTTTTCATCAGGGATACTCCTTTTGAAAATATCAACAAACTGAAGTTTGTTGGACGTTTCGCATTTGCCCTAATTTACTTCTTTTACTTCAACGCTTCTTGAATCGCCGCCTCAGCCAGCGGAGCCATCAACTTGTAGCCTTCCGCATTCGGATGCAATCCATCATTCGCGAGTTCCGCTTTCAGGAATCCTTTGTCATCCACGGATTTGCTGAAATAATCAAGGTACGTGTGACCGTTATCAGCGCAATATTTTTTCATCCATTCATTAAGCTTGAGAATTTTTTCCGGTGGTCGCCCCGCCGTCTTTGGAGCTTTCGGATTGTAATCGTGAACGGGAAGAATTGAGGAGAAAACGAATTTGATGCCGTTTGCTTTGGCGATTTCCGCCATCGAAGCGTAATTGTCCTGAATTTGCTCGAGCGTCATCGGGCCGGTATTTCCGGCGATGTCATTTGTGCCCGCGAGCAGGACTACAACTGTGGGTTTATGAGCTACCACGTCAGCGCGAAAACGCAGCAACATTTGTGGTGTCGTCTGCCCACTAATGCCGCGATTGACGTACGGTTTACCGGGAAAATATTCCGCCAATTTCCAGCCATCCGTGATCGAATCGCCGTAAAACACTACACGGTTTTCATCTTTGGCAGGTGGAACCACTTCCGCATTTTTGTCATGGTAGCGTTTGAAATTTGCCCAGTCATTTAAGCGATTTTGCATATTATCAATGCGTTTTTTGAGGACTTCGGGTGAATCCGGATCGGGAGCTGGTGCAGGAGGTTGCGTTTGCGCGAAAGCGGTCATCGCAAACAATAAGGTAAAAGTGATGAGCAGTTTGATCTTCATTGATGAATCCTTGTTGTGTTGAGTTAGAAGTTAGAATTGCAAGCTTTTGCCAGCCAGGAAAAGCTACCACGAGTATTGAAAATTGGCGAGCGGCAGAAGTCTTAATTTTATCAGGCTGTGTTCTGGTGATTCCTTTGGCAATGCGTATAATAGTGCTCAGAGTTTAAGCGTCCGCCTGACTCTTCATAAATCAAACCAAGCTCAAGCTTGAATTCCGAGCATCGCTTATTGGAGCCTCTACTGTGATTGTTCCGCTGAATGAATATGATTTTTTGAAACGTGCTGTGACGGTGTACGGCGACTGTGAAGCCGTCGTCTGCGGCGAGCATCGTTTCACCTATAAACAATTCGAATCCCGCGTCAATCAATGGGCGAATATGTTGCGCAATCTTGGCGTCGAAAAAGGAGACCGCGTAGCCATCCTCTCGCAAAATTGTCATCGAATGCTCGAGGCATTTTTCGCCGCTCCGTTGCTCGGCACTATTTTGATGCCGCTGAATTTTCGACTGATTCCTGATGATTTCAATTACATCCTCAATCACGGCGAAGCCAAAGTTGTCATCGTCGAAGAAGGTCTCACGCACCTCATTGACGAGATTCGTGATGTCTTGCCGAGCGTGCAGTTTTTTTTAGTTGCCGGAGATAACAAAGAAATTCCTGAAGGCTGGCTGGATTATGAAACAGCGATGGCGAGAACTTCTGATGAAGCTCCGACGCCCGCCGTGATTGATGAAAACGAAACTTCGGCGTTGTTGTATACGTCAGGAACTACAGGTCGTCCGAAAGGCGTCATGCTCACGCATCGCAATTTGTATTTGAACGCGATGAATTCGATCATCGAATTTGGACTGCGCGATGCGGATGTGTATTTGCATACGCTGGCGATGTTTCATTGCAACGGATGGGGCTTGCCGTACGCGGTCACAGGCGTCGGCGGAAAACATGTCGTCGTCAAAAAATATGAACCTGCGGCGTTTTTTGGATTGGCGACCGAAGAAAAAATGTCATTAGCGTGTATGCCTCCAACAATGATTAATCTGGCGTTAAATCATCCAATAAGTCACAACTTGCCGGAAGATTTTCCGCGCAATGCTCGTGTCGGAACAGCGGGTTCAGCGCCGCCAATGGCATTGATTAAAGGGATGCAGGAACGTTTGGGATGGCAGGTAATTCAGATTTACGGACTGACCGAAACTTCGCCGTTCCTGACTGTTTCCAAAGTCAAACCGCACATGCAGGATTGGTCAACTGATGAAAAATATCGGATGCAAACGCGCACGGGTTACCCGATGCTTGGCGTAGATATTCGCATTGTAGATGAACACAACATTGACGTTCCAAATGATGGTCAATCCGTCGGCGAAGTCATCGCCCGCAGCAATGTTGTGATGGCGGGGTATTGGCGACAACAGGACGCGACGGACGCGGTGATTGTGGATGGATATTTTCACTCCGGCGATATGGCAAACCACGACCACGAAGGTACAATTGAAGTCGTAGACCGCAAGAAAGATTTGATTATTTCCGGCGGCGAAAATGTTTCTTCGATTGAAATTGAAGGGATGCTTTACAAACACCCAAGCGTGCTCGAAGCCGCATGTATCGCTGTCCCTGATGAAAAATGGGGCGAAGCTCCGGGCGCGATTGTCGTTTTGAAATCCGGCGAAACCGCTTCTGAAGCTGACCTGATCGAATTCTGTCGCGCCCACATGGCGCATTTCAAATGTCCGCGTTCGATATATTTTATGGATGCTTTGCCGCGTACGGCGACGGGCAAAATTCAGAAAAATGTTTTGCGCGATAAATTCTGGCAAGGGCGAACCAAACGCGTGAATTAACCGCCAAAGGTACGATAGGCGTCCCCGCCTGTCGTGTGTGGCAATCAAATTCACAACGATGAAACCAATCTTTTCGACAGGCGGGGACGCCTATCGTACCTAAAGGAACTCTATGAACAAATCCATCATCGCATTACTCGCAATCACGATTTTCATCAGTGCTTGCTCTTCGACCAACACGCAAACTGCTTCAACGACTTCTCCACAAGACTTCGCCAAAAAATTGCAGGAAGACTTGATCAAAGCCAAACCCGGCAGCGTGATTGAAATTCCGGAAGGAAAATTCAAATTCGAAAAAACGCTTTCGCTCAATGTTTCCAAGGTCACGATTCGCGGCAAAGGAATTGACAAAACAATTTTGTCCTTCACCGGACAATCAAAAGGCTCTGCCGGAATGATGGTCAAAGCGGATGATTTTGTTATCGAAGATTTAGCCATCGAAGACGCGGCGGGGGACGCGTTAAAAGTCGAAAACAGTACCAACGTCACAATGCGACGCGTACGTGTTGAATGGATGGGCGGTCCGAAAGAAACAAATGGTCCGTACGGTTTATATCCCGTCACTTGCAAAAATGTATTGATCGAAGACTGCGTAGCCATTGCCGCTTCGGACGCAGGAATTTACGTCGGGCAATCTGACAACGTCATCATGCGTCGCAATCATGCCGAGAAAAATGTTGCGGGAATTGAAATTGAAAACACGAAAAATGCTGACGTGTACGAAAACACTGCGACGAATAATACGGGTGGAATCATGGCGTTCAACCTGCCTGATTTGCCTGCACAAGGCGGGACGAATGTGCGCATCTACAACAACAAAATTTTCAGCAATAATCAGCCGAACTTTGCGCCTTCCAGCCAAATCGTAGCCGGACTTCCATCTGGTACGGGCATCCTTGTGATGGCAATTAAGAACGTCGAAATTTTCAAAAATTCGATCAAAGATAACAATACGACGAACATCAATATCGTGCGTTTTTCAGGCAAAGATGATGAAAAAACTAAAGCGCAAAATTACAATCCGTACACGGCTGGCGTTTACGTTCACGACAATGAAATTTCAGGTGGCGGAGCTAGTCCCGATGTGCGCTTGCCCAAGATTGCAGCACTCGCAAAGGCAACGGGCGGGAAGTTCACAGACATTTTGTATGACGGTGTGATTGAACCGAAAGACGGCAAACCCGGCACTACGGCAGACGCGAAAATCTGCCTGGAAAATAATGGCGCGATTACATTTTTGAATTACGATGCGGGCAATGGTTTTAAGAAAATGGTAAAAGATGTGAACGCGTATAAATGTTTGCTGCCAGCACTTGCGGCGATTGCCATGCCGAACGCAGGAGCAAAAACCGGAGGAGGAATGTAATGAAGCTTCGTCGTTTTAAGCTTCTTATTTTACTGTTTTGTGTCACTGTCGGTTCATTAAGTTGCGGAAGGTTTTTCGGCTCAGGCGTTCGCTCTTTTGTGGCGGAGCCGTTCCCCGAAAAACTTTCCGAGTGGCGGTTATTTTTGACTGGCATTACACCAAATAAAAGTGTCGTGCCTTACGATTTGAATACGCCGTTGTTTTCAGATTACGCCAATAAATACCGCATAATTTGGATGCCCGAAGGTACAGCGGCAACCTACAAAAACGATGACGTGTTCGATTTTCCTGTCGGCACAGTCATCACGAAAACGTTTGCGTTTCCGGCTGGCGAAGGGAAAGAAAAATTAGTCGAAACACGCTTGTTGGTGCATACCGCAGAAGGTTGGAAAGGATTGCCCTACGTTTGGAACGAAGCACAAACTGATGCAACTTTGGAACTGGCGGCGAATCCGCAGCAAATTTCTTTTACCAATTCGGAAGGCAAAAAATTTGATTTCAATTACAGCATTCCAAACGCTAACGAATGCATTCATTGCCACGAAAATCAAAAAGTTTTGATGCCGATTGGGCCGAAAGCGCGGAACCTGAATCGTGAATACGACTACGCCGACGGCAAAGCGAATCAGCTCGCATATTTGACGAAAGTCGGTTATCTAAAAGACGCGCCTGCGCCGGAGCAAGCACCGAAAATTCCGGTGTGGAATGATCCGGCTACGGGTTCACTCGACGCCCGCGCACGTGCTTACCTTGATAACAACTGCGCACATTGCCATCGCAGCGTAGGCGTAGCGGGCTACACGGCATTTCTTTTAGATTACAACGAAACTGATCTACGCAAATTAGGTTTTTGTAAGCTGCCGAATTCCGCAGGATTCACCGGCAATCGCCCTTTTGATATTGTGCCAGGCAGCCCGAACGAATCTATTTTGCTCTATCGCATGCAATCGCTACGAGCCAAAGAAATGATGCCGGAAATCGGGCGGAGCGTGCTTCACGAAGAAGGCATCGCACTGGTACGCGAATGGCTGGCTTCACTGAAAGGTGGTTGTGTGCAGTAATTGATGTGAAGAGAAGACGGTAGACAGTAGTCAGTAGTTATCTGTTTCGACGAAACAGGTTACGCACAATAGTTTCCTACTGACTACCGTCTACCGTCTTCTCTCTTCCGTCTACATTTTTCGCTATGTTTAGTTCCCCAACACTTGAACCAATTCCCTACCCGCCTCCACCGTGGAATTTGTCAGGACAATCATGGCTCGGATTTTTTCGGGTTGATAAATCTCCAGATTTGCCTGACGGGTACAGTCATTTTTTAGCTTCACGCTATGTCGCGGTTTCGATGATTCGGTATTTATCCGGCACGCTGCAATACGATGAGTTGATCGTTGGTTCAATGGTTTTGCATCGCGGACGCTTCGGATTGTTCGTTCATCACATTTGGGTAGACGATCTCGCTTCGTTGTGGGGCGGACGAAAAATCTGGGGATTGAATAAACAAATGGCGGTGTTCGCGCGGGAGAAAAATATTGTCAAAGTCAGCGATGCCGATGGATTAATTCTTGCACTGGAAGTCAATCAGGAAAATGCGATTCTGCCTGCGCTGCCAATGCCGATGCCGAGCTTTGGGCAGCTTGACGGAAAATCATTATTTACTACCGGAAAAATTAAAGCGCGCTTAGGAAAAGCCGGGATGCGCATCAAAGACAGCACTGATCGTTTCGGATTTCAGCTTGCCGAACGGCCAATATTTTCAGTTGCAGGCAAGCCGTTTTCAATGACCTTCGTCCCTCCCAAAATCTTAGCCTCGAATTGAATCCACTATCATTTCGTGTTACTTCCTTAATAATAATTGAATAAGTTTTTCAGGAGAATTTATGGCTGAAAAAGTAGACGTTATCGTTATCGGAGGCGGAATCGTTGGTTCCAGCATTGCTTACAATTTAGCAGTGCAGGGCTGCACGAATGTCCTCATCATCGAACGGGAAGAACAGCAGGGGTTAGGCTCTACCAGCAAAAGCCTGGGAGGAGTACGCGTACAATTTGCGACGCCAATCAACATTCAGATGTCGTTGTATTCAATAGATTTTTTTTCGCGCTTTGAAGAAATGACAGGCAGCACGGCGGGATACAAACCGCACGGTTATGTTTTTTGCGCGACAAAAGATTCACATCTATCCTACCTAAAAGAAAATCAAATCAAACAAAAAGCGATGGGCGTGACCAACGTCGAAATGATTTCGACGGCTGACATTGCGACTTTCATTCCGCAAATGGTGACGGATGACATCATCGGTGGCAGCTATTGCCCGACGGATGGATTCGTTGATCCGAACAGCATTATGACGGGCTTTGCGAAACGCGCCAAAGAACTCGGCGTCCGCGTCTGGACGAAGACAGAAGTCACGGGCATCAATCTTGAAAACGGAAAAATCACTGGCGTAAATACTTCAAACGGCGAAGTCCACGCACCCGTTGTCGTCAATGCTGCCGGACCGTGGGCGGCAAAAATCGCAGCGTTCGCTGGCGTAGATTTACCCGTCAAACCGCTCCGGCGCCAAATTGTCAAAACGCAAAGCTTCGATGCGCTGCCCGCAAAATTTCCGATGATGATTGATATGTCGAACGGCTTTCACTTCCGCCGCGAAGGCGATGCAATTTTATTAGCCTGGCCTGACGACGAAGAAACATACGGATTTCAAAGCGCATTCACGCCAGAATTTATTGAGAAAGTTTTAGTGCGAGCGGTGGAGCGCGTCCCGATTTTAGAAGATGCTTCGGTGAATCCCAAACAGTGTTGGGCGGGCATGTACGAAGTAACTCCCGACCATCACGCGATCATCGGAGAAGCCCCAACCGTTAAAGGATTATTTTTTGCCAACGGCTTCAGCGGTCACGGCGTGATGCATTCTCCGGCATCGGGCAGGGCGACAGCAGATTTGATTTTACATGGAAAATGTCAGGCGTTTGATGTTTCCTCGCTCGGAGTTGAGCGATTTGAGAAAGGTGAATTGCTAGAAGAAACGGCGGTTTTGTGAAAACTGACCTCACTTTTTGCGACATCAAATCCACCATTTGGTGTAGTCGTGATTGGTAAAATTCTCAAAAAAGGCGTTAAATTAATCTTTCCCGTTCCGGTATGGCGTTTGCATTTATTGAAAGCAGGTCTCGCTCTAAAAATTAAATGCCCTTTCAAAAGGAGGCAACTATGTTGATTCCCTGTGTCTCTCGTCTTTTACTCACCATAACTCTCTTTGCTTCGTTAGGTCTGGCTTCATTCGCGCAAGCACCGATGACGCGGATTGCGCGGATCAGTCTGATCGAAGGTCAGGTTTCGTACCTGCGCGACAAAGATACTAATAACTGGTTCGACGCCGCGATGAATACGCCGCTCGGCGAAAAAGATCAGGTCTTCACCGGTGCGCGTGGCCGGACGGAAATTCAATTGACCGGACGCAATGTCGTTCGTCTGGATTCCGAAACCAGTTTCAAGATTTCGCAATTCACAACGGCGGTGACGCAGATTGCTTTGCCGGTTGGCAATGCTACGATTCGCATTGAAAGTCTTGATCGCCGCCAGTTCGATACTGTCGACGTACGCGATTCCAACTCTGATGATCCGTTGTATTTTGAAGTCAACACGCCAACGGTCGCAATCACATTGCTCAAAACCGGAACCTATCGCATCAACGTCCGCGAAGACGGGACAACAGAAATCAACGTCCGCAGTGGCGAAGCCGAAATTTACAATCAGGAAATCGGGACGATGACTTTGAAAAAAGGTCGTAGCATCCAGATTGAAGGCAACGACGTCAGCAATTATCGACTGGCAAAAGTGCAAGACAAAGATGCATGGGATCGTTGGAATGATCGCCGCGATGACGAGCTGTATTATCAGGCGGATTCGCTGAGTGCGCGTTACATTCCGCAAGGCATTCCTGGTGGCTACGATTTAGATCGCCACGGCGATTGGTGGTACACAGCCGATCACGGATATGTCTGGTCGCCGCGTTCTGTTCAGGTTGGTTGGTCGCCGTACCGCGTCGGCAATTGGCGTTGGTATAACGATTATGGCTGGACATGGATTTCGACGGAGCCGTGGGGCTGGACGCCTTATCATTACGGCAGTTGGGCATACGCCAGCAATCGTTGGTGCTGGGTTCCGCGCTCTAGCGGAATTACAATTGCGCTTGGATTTTCTTCGTGGTCTCCGGCGCGAGTCACATTTTTTGGATGGGGCAACAATCGTGCTTATAACAACGGCTATCGTGACGGTTATCGCGATGGTCGCTATGATCAAGTCGGATGGATTCCGCTGGCTCCGGGCGAACATTATCGCGGAAATCACGGCGGCAACACGATTGTGAACAATACAAATATTTATGGGAACAACAATACCGTCGTGAATTCGCGGGTTGACGGGTATCGAAATTATTCAGCGCCCGGCGGATTAACGCGAATGGAAGGCCGACATTTCGATACAAATCGCGTCGCGGTGAATAATACTAATTTGGCAACGACGCCACTCCAAACAGCCGACATCAGGTCTGGAATAACGACGCGTGGCGATGTCTTCCGTCCAGTGAATAGACCTGGAAATGAACCGCCACCGCAGGTGAATCCTGCTGCCACTCCGGCAGGCAGGCAGGCGTTAGATCGTCGGGTAATCGCCCGTGACATTGCACGCGGCGGCGAAGTGATTTCGCCCAGAACCACTAACAATAATTCGCTCACGAACGGTACGCCGACGTTGCGAACGGATAATATTCCCGACCGTGATCGGGCAGTCAGACCTGTTGACCGTGGAAATAATTCGCGGACAGATGCGGGGGTAGAAAATCGCCGTGATAATGGTGATAGCAATACTGTTCGTAGCGCTGATCGTGGATCACTGGTAACGACACGGCGAGTGGAACGTCCGACCGATACCAATAATACAAATCGCACTTCCGATGTAGTGCCGAACAACAATGACCGCAACGTCGAGCGAAGCAACGGCAGCGACCGCAATGTTGATCGTGCCTCACGACCGGAACGCCGTCCGTATACTTTTGGCGACAGTAACAGCGAGCGTCCAACTGAACGTCGAGAAATGCCTTCGAGAAATGTTGAGCGTCCGCCAAATTGGGAAACGCGCCGCAACGAACCACGTATCGAACCGCAACCTCGGAATGAGCCGCGCAATGAAACGCCGCGTTACGAAGCTCCGTCTCGCAGCAACCGTGAAGAACGTCCTGCTCCTTCTCGTGAAGTTAGACAGGAACGTCAGGAAGCGCCGCGTCAAGTGGAACGGACGCCGTCGCCTCCACCTCGTGTTGAGCCGCAGCGTAGCGAAACACCACGTAGTGAACCTTCGCGCAATACCGAACGAAGTGGCGACCGTCCATCGCGCGGAGCTGAAGGGCGACGTAACAATTAAACAACTGTTCAGAGTTACGCGTTCACGCGTGAACGCGTAACTCTGAACTAACAGCTACGAAATTCGTCACCGCAATCTGCCATATAGCGTCAACTTTTAAGCGTATTCTTAACAGGTGTTTTTCAGAATTACTCCGAAACTATTGCAAATAATAGCTAAATCAATTCATTCGGATTTTTCAAAACTTTGGCACGCCTTTCGCATTACATATTCACGTGAAAAGGTATGCGGTTGATTGTCGCCGTAGTGGTTAGTTTGGGTTGTTCGGCGGCGGCAGTTTCGGGGCCACTGCATACCTTTTCCATTAAAAAAATTATCTCACCCCATCAACAGTTCGTCCTTCCTTTGTGCTATATTTCTGCTTCGTTGAATCCACTTCAATTCTTTAAGGAAAGCAGGTTTGAGCATTTTTCTCTTCATTCTGTGTCTCTTGGTCTTCGTCTTTTATGTGACGTTTGGACTGGAATTAATCATCGGCAATCGCACGATTAAATTCCTGAAAGACATTCCGCGTTATCAAGCTATCAATCCGCCCAAAGTCTCCATCGTCATCGCCGCTCGCAACGAAGAATCCACCATCGAAGCCGCTCTGCAATCTGTTCTGCTTCAGGATTACGAAAATTTTGAAGTACTGGTCGTCAATGACCGCTCGACTGATTTGACCGGATTGGTTTTGGAAAAGATGGAGGAGGATTTTAATAACCTGCGCGTTCTGACGATTAAAGAATTACCAAATCGCTGGCTTGGGAAAAATCACGCCCTGTATTCCGGCTCACGCCAAACCAATGGAAAATTACTTTTGTTCAGCGATGCAGATGTCGTGATGAAACCAGACGCGGTCAGCAAAGCCGTAAATTACTTGCTGACACAACGACTGGATCACGTTACGTGCTTGCCGGATCAGGCGACACGCAGTTTTCCATTACGAATTTTCATCACAGCCTTCGGATTTTTTTTCTCGTTATATTCCCGCCCCTGGCGCGCTCATCATCCCAATCGCTGGCACATCGGCATCGGAGCTTTTCAGCTGATTCGCTCTGAATTTTATGTCAGCATCGGCGGCCACGTACCAATTGCCATGCGTCCCGATGACGATATGCAACTTGGAAAATTAGTGAAGCTGCACAAAGGTCGCCAGCATCTGCTGTGGGGCAAAAATGAGATCAGCGTCGTCTGGTACAATTCCATCAGAGAGCTGATTAACGGACTCATGAAAAATGCCTTTGCGGGGGTAAATTACAGCTTGTTTCTGGTCTTTGCTTCAACGCTTGCCCT
>JAYTCQ010000428.1:0-11332 GCA_043736395.1 Blastocatellia bacterium
CAGCCTGATCCTGCAGGCGAAGAATTTTTTCAAAAAATCTCGCAGCAGCGCGGCGTTCAAATCGAAGCTGATTCTTCACGCTGGAGCTGGTATCAAACAGCATCACCAATCGTAGCGGAGTCTCATCTTCACGCGAAAATTCGGCTATTTCCTGCAATTTTCCATCTTCAAAAATTTCAAAATCATTGACGTTTAATTTGATCTGCGCAGCGGAGGTGGAAGTTTTAATGCCTGCGATCACGGTCACTAAATTCGAATCAATGCGGACGATTTCTTCACCAGCTCCCGCCTGAATTTTTTGCGTGTCGCCGGATTTCGGGCCTGGTAATTCGAGGATGTCTGGCTCTTTTGGTTTTGCGGGAGGCTGCGGTTTTGGCTTCGATCTGGGTGGAACGTTGCCGCTTTGCGCGAGGCAAATTGCGGGCACGAAAATGCATAGAAAAAAGAAGAATTCAACGCAAAGGGTCAAAGGGTCGAAGGGGCAAAGAATTTCAATAGATTCTTTGCCCCTTTGATCCCTTGATCCTTTGCGTTGAATTTTTTTGTATGATTTTGAAAACATCATTGCGTAACGTTCATGACTTTTGTTTCACCGATTTCACTCAGCCAATTGTTGAATGCTTGCAAGCCTTGTTCGACTTGGAATTTATGCCGATCCGATTTCTTTTTCAGCCTTCTTCGTTCGTCGCCTTCAATCTGCGGCAATAACGCGAACGTTGTATTGGCGGGCTGAAAATTGCGTTCGTCCGCGTGTGCTAAATAATTTACGAGCGACCCGGTAGCCGATTCTCGCGGCGGTGCGGAAGTCTCTTTGCCTTGCGCCAACCGTGCGGCATTGATGCCCGCGATCATTCCCGTCGCCATCGCTTCCGTGTATCCTTCGATGCCGGAAATCTGTCCGGCGAAAAAAATATTTGGATGTTGTTTCATCTGCAATGTTTTTTCGAGCAGGCGCGGCGAACAAATATAAGTGTTGCGGTGCATCTGTCCGAAGCGAATAAATTCAGCATTTTCAAGTCCGGGGATTAATTGCAGCACCCGTTTTTGTTCGCCGTATTTGATGTGACATTGAAAGCCGACGATGTTGTAAGCGTCCGCCATTAAATTTTCTAGACGAAGCTGAACACAGGCATACGGTTCACGTCCGATGCGCGGATCAATTAATCCAACGGGCTTCATTGGCCCGAAGCGCAACGTATCGCGTCCGCGCCGCGCAATTTCTTCAATCGGCAAACAGCCCTCAAAAAACTTGGCTTCGTCCTCCATCCCCGAATGAGGCTTGACGCTTTCGGCGACGAGCAGCGCATCGAAGAAACGATCATATTCCTCTTTATTCATCGGACAATTCACGTAATCGTCGCCGCCCTTGCCGTAGCGTGCGGCTTTGAAAGCAATTTCGTGATTGATGGTTTCGCCTTCAACGATGGGCGAAATTGCATCGAAGAAATACAAATCTTTTTCACCCGTGAGTTCGCCAATTGCGGCAACTAAATTTGAGGAAGCCAGCGGACCCGCCGCGATAACTGTGATGTCATCAGGATTGATCCGGCTGACTTCCGTGCGCATCAATTCGATGTTCGGATGCTGCGAAAGGGTTGCCGTGATCGCCGCAGAAAATTTTTCGCGGTCGACCGAAAGCGCTCCGCCAGCGGGTACGGAAAAATCTTTGGCGATTCTCACGAGGAGGGAATCTCCAGCGCGGAGTTCGTCTTTGAGCAAGCGAGGAGCCGATCCGAATTCATCGGATTTTAGTGAATTGCTGCAAACTAATTCTGCTAAATTTGAAGTTTGATGAGCGCCCGTGCTGCGCGTGGGACGCATTTCATGAAGCGTGACTTTGACGCCGCGACTGGCTGCCTGCCACGCGGCTTCGGAACCGGATAGACCGCCGCCGATGATGGTAATTGATTTCATTTTTGAATCTTAACAAATCATTGAAGATTTCCCCTAATCAAACATAACCTGAACCGCACCAACGGCGCATCAGTTTTTTGAAAACGAAACTCGACATATACTCTGTTGCATCAAAGTAGTCATAAAAATATTCAAGGAGAATCCTCATGTCGAATGCTGAAGTAACCCGAATTTTATTATTTATCTTTTTTGTCGGGTTGGTTTTTGGAATTGCATTTCTCGTTCTTATCAAACAATTTTTCTTTCCGTGGATGCGTCAGGAAACGGAGCCGCGCAAGCCTATTTCCAACATTGGAAAGTTATTTCTAGCCGCCGCCTTCGCCGGAATTTTATGTATGTGTTACGCGCATTGGATCGAACCTTTTTGGCTTGATGTAACACGGGTCACGATTCAAAGTCCGAAGCTTTCCGGCGCTTCGCGTCCGATTAAATTGGCGCATATTTCTGATCTGCACTGCGATTTAAATGAAAATGTCGAGCCGCAGATGATCGCTGCCATAGCGCAGGAAAAGCCTGATTTTATTGTGTTCACGGGCGATACGATGAATGAAGCGGCGGCTTTGCCCATCCTCAAACAGACGCTTACGAGCCTCGCAAAAATTGCTCCGACGTATGTGGTGAAAGGGAATTGGGATGCGTGGTATTACAGCAAAATTGACCTCTTTAGCGGAACCGGAGTGCGTGAGCTGAACGACGAGTCTGTGAAAGTCGAAGTCGCCGGAACCAGCCTCTACATCGTCGGCGTTCCCGTACGCGCTACGCTAAACTTCGAACAAGCTTTTCGCGGCGTTCCTCCCGAAGCATTTAAAATTATGCTGCATCATTATCCCGACGAAATGGAAACGGCGAAGCAGCACAAAGTAGATTTGTACTGCGCCGGACACACGCACGGTGGGCAGATCGCGTTACCTGTTTACGGGGCTTTGGTGACATTTTCAAGGTTTGATAAAAAGTACGAATCAGGATTATTTCAGGAGGATGGAACGTCAATGTATGTCAATCGCGGACTTGGGATTGAAGCGCATCCACGCTTTAGATTTTTCTCGCGACCGGAAGTGACGATGATAGAAATTAAATGATTGAAGCGGTCTTTGGGCTTGGGCTTTTGGCCTTTGATTAGTAGTGAAAATTACAAGCTTGACGTGAGAAAGCGAGTAACGAAATTTTCCAAATCCCAAATCCCAATATTATTTCTTCGCCAGTACCACCGGAGCCATTTCTGCTCCATTAATTCTGCCGAAAAAACTACGCACTTCGGTATATCTTGAAGCTGGGATGGTAGCGTTCTGAACTTCAAGATGGCGGATAAAAATGAGGTGCCCGTCTTTCACTTCGTAGCTCGTGGAAAATTTACCGAAAGGTGTTTCCATCTTCATCGCATCAGGCATTTCATCAATTTCAAAGCCGTCCGGCAATTTAACGCTCACGGTTTCTGAAAATGCTTCGGATTGAAGCACGATGGGGTTTTTGCGTACAGGCGAGGTCAGGTCGAGACCATTTCGCTGTGAGACGAGCGAAGGCTTGAAGACTAAGAGTTTGCCGCGCATGGACTGCGCATAATCCTTCGCCGTGAAATCTACATCCAACGCAAATTTTCCATCTACTTGACTGTCTACGGGAGACATTTTAGAAATTTTGGCTCCGGTAATTCCACGCGTGATCCATCGTTCGATTCGTTTTTCATATTCCGGTCGAGCTAATGCTTTGAATAATCCTCGCTCTTCAACAGCGGATTGACCGATGGAACGTTCTGTCAACGTGGCAGTAATTGCGCCTTCGGCACTGAGCGTGACAGTGGAATTGCGAACCAGTTTATTCACTTCAGGAGCAGTTGACGGCATGCGCAATAAGGCTCCGTCAGCGCCTGCGACGATGAGGGCAAAACTTCCTTGTTCATGAGAAGGTAAATCACCCACCGGCGTATCATCATCGGTAGCGTCAAAAATCAGCAAACGCCCTAATTTCGGGTGTGTAATGATCGTGGGAGCTTTTGTTTCATCACTGACTTTGACGGCGATAATGCAGTGATTGAATTGATTTGGAGAGGGTAATTCTTCGCGGACATACGTTGGATCGCCGGAGTAAATGACGACTGGAAATGCATTGATATTCAAGGCCCTTAACATCGCACGCATGAGATTGGCTTTGTCCTTACAATCGCCATAGGATTTCTTGAAAATATCCAATGAAGAATGTGGGCGATGACCGCCACCACGACCGACTCCGATTTGAATCGAAACGTATTTGATGTTTTGCGCGTAGCGTCCAATGGCCTGAATTTTTTCAAATTCTGTTTTCGCATTGGCGGTTAGTTCTCGTGCTTTTCCGGCTAACGCGTCGTCCAACTGCACTTGCGGATCAGCCAGTTCGGTCAGATATTGTGAAACGTCCGTCCAGCTGGCAAACGTGCGCAGCACGCCTGAGTTTTGGCCTGAACCGGGGAAAATACTGACGACGATTCTGGGTACCAAATTTGGAATGCTGGGGCTGGCGGATTCATCTTTGATGCCTTCCAGATTGTTTGCTTTCCAGCTATAGGTGGATCCATTGATGACAGGTTCAATGTTCGGATGATTGAAAACAATCCCGTTTGCGCGCCAACCATTTGGAACGGTGACGCTGATTGAGGAAGCGACTACGGGATGTTCATCGCCAAACCCCCAGGCGAATTGAGAAAAAATATCTGTAGATTCGACGATCACTTCGTAGCCGAAAACCGAGCCTGGCTCAGCTTCATCTTTGCCGGAAATCAACCGAATCCGCGCTTCGTTATAAACATCATTATCATTGGCAGCGAGATCCATGATCTGATCTTTGCCATATTTAACAATCTGACCAGAAGGGCGGATCATCCACGCTTTGATCTCTTTTACTTTTTCTGAATCGGTGTTGTAAACCGTGCGCGCTCTAGCTTCTTCGCGGCCTTCGCGATTCAGAACCTTGACGGCATGCATGGTGTAAGTTGTGACCTTACCATCTTCGCCGACTGTGACTTTTGTTTCATCGACCAGCGTGACGGCTTTGGTTTCTTTGTCGTAGCTGGGAAGCGAGAGCGAGGCTGCCTGACGCAACCATGACGGTGGCTCATCAGCAGCCAATAGAGGAGAAACGTTTGAGGTGAGAAGGAAAAGCACGAAGAGCAAAATAAATTTTCGCATAAATTTAATAATTTAACTTTTGTTATCGAGGTGTGGAGAGAACACATTAGAATATGACCTCTCCACTATTCTTACTTGGTCGCCGTGGCAGCGGTAAATTTTAGCGTAATCTGATGATTATCTTCTTTGTGCAATGTGTCGAAAACGGTTTTCAAAGCCGTATATGAAGTGACCGGGAACACCATTCCCTGAATTGCCAGTGTTCTGTCATAGATCAATACTTTAGCGTCTTTAGAAGTCGCCAGCTTGACAGTATATTTGACCACATCGTTGGCATTGAAGGAGCCGGGAGCTTCAGCATTGTCGAGTGCGAAACCTTCTGGCAATTCAATTTCTACGTGACTGATTTCTGTGGATGGATATTCAAAATAAATTGGATATTTGCGCTGACTATTAGGAAATACTGCTGCTTCGCCAAACTGGAAAAAGGCGGGTTGGATAAATAATCGCTTGCCAGTTCTGGTTGCGTAACTAGGGACTTTAATATGGAAAGTATAGGTGAATGGTTTGTTGAGGTCAGTAACATTTTCAACCTTGATGTTGGATAATTCAGCGGCGCCAAGATGTCGTTTGATCAGCTCTTTCAGCGATTCCTCGCGCTTTTGTTCAGATGCGGATTCATTAGCCTTTTTCATCAAAGCGGAAAGATGTCCGGTGAGAATAATGTTCGCGTCACCTTCGAGCGTGCCGTCTTCGTCGAGCTTGAATTTTCCGATGGTTTGTTCGAGAGTTTTATCGGCGGCAGAAAGCGGTAGTTGAATAAATGAAGGTGCCTTTGGATCAGTCAGTAAGCCTTCTAATCCTTCATTTTCCCAGCGGATCATGCCGTAAGGAACATACTTGGCAGAGGGTGTAAAAAATTTCCAGTTGTTATCAACTTTGACGGCGATGACTTGATCATCAAGGAAATAATCATCAGGAAAACTTTGATTGAAGAAAGCCTCAGACCGATCCACAGAGCGCACGACGTGAGGTTCAAATCCAGCCGCCGAGGCTAAGGCTGCGAATAACATGTCAATATCTCTTCTCGTCCCATAACCATTTTTCAAGGTATCGGCGGATGATTTGTTCTCCTTCATTTTCTTTCGGTCTTCGTCTGAAAAGACGTTTGCGCTGTCGAAAATATCTTTAATTTTAGTGCGACAAAACGTGAGTAGCCGCTCAAGTTTTTGATCCGGAGTCGATGCGTCACCGACAGTCTCCGCCGCCGCTTTTTTTACATCGTCATTGACCTTAATCTCTGATTTGTATTCTCCGAAACTCTTTTTTCCTTGTTTTTCCCAGTATTTTTGCGGATCGTTTTGGACGTCCTGCGAATAAAACAATAAGTACCACGCGCGTACCTCGTCCTCTGGAATCATCTTGGGTTCTTCTTTGAAAGCTGGAACATTACTCAATGAAATTGTCTGAAAGTTGCCCTCTTTCACCATCGGAGTAGGCGTCGCATGGAACGCCATCCCGCGTAATTTATAATCAGCGCTTTCTAGTGGTTTAATGTAGTACTTAACAAAATGAACCGGCACCTCCTGTTGAAATTCCAACCTTGTATAGTATGAAGTTGGACGAGATTCGCGGTAGCGATATTCAATAATACTGCCGGGTTCGACGCCTGGCATTGCGAATGACTTGGCGTTTAATTTTAGTTTTCCAAATTTCACGATTGTTCGCTCAAACACAGCATCTTTTTTGAGTTCGACGATTTCACCGTTCGGTTTAATTGTTCGTCCCTGAATATCAGAAATTCTTGCACGATTCATATAAGTAATATCAACCGTACTTTTTTGTTCTTTACCTCTTTCGGTAAAAACTTTGATCCGAATGTAGTGGCGCAAAATAGTATTTCCTGAACCACTGCTATCAAATTCGTCAGCGACTTTAATTTCCCAAAATAGCGCTTCCGCATCGGCGTCTTTCTCAACAACCGAAGTTTTCATGGCGAGATGAGAATGATCAATCGGATTCCAATCATCTCCGGCAAAAGTTGAAACAGTTAATGAAAAAATAGCGAAGAGTGTAAGAACAAGTGCGTTCAAAAACTTGTGTGAGAAAGTCATTATCATCCTCCAAAGGCTGAAAAGTTTATCAGGGCAAAGATACTGCTGCGAGACGCGAATGGTTATGAGTACTGCTTCGGGGTTTCTACGAAACGAATATTAGACCGATTAGATGGCGGAGGCAATAATTATTTTCGGATAGTGGCTAATCAATGTTTAACTTAATCATCATCGCGATAAATTTTTAATTTGTTGTGTAATGTCTTCAGGCTGATATTTAGTAAATCGGCGGCACGGGTTTTATTATTTCCCGTTTTAATTAATGTTTTGAGAATTAATTGTCGTTCGGCTTCATCTAATGGAATCGGCAGCGGCAGCGTTAATGAATCTTCATCGCGAAGCGTTCTGCCGTCGAATAATTGCGAAGGTAAATGTTGCTTTTCAATTTTAATGCCATCGCAGACGACGAGCGCATGTTCGACGACGTTGCGGAGTTCACGTACGTTGCCCGGCCACGGATAGCGCGAGAAAATTTCCAGCACTTCCGGCGCGATAATTCTAACTTGCCGCGAATGGCGTTCGCGCAAAGTGTCAACCAAATGTTGTGCCAGCAGCGGAATGTCATCACGCCGTTCGCGCAGGGCGGGAAGCTCAATATGAATAACATTCAACCGATACAATAAATCTTCGCGGAGCATGTTTTCACGCACTGCTTTATGAGGGTCTTTATTCGTTGCAGCAAGGACTCTCACATCCACTGTAACTTCTTTACTGCCACCCAGACGACGTAGTTTCCTGTCTTCCAAAACACGCAGCAGTTTCGCTTGTAAGGTAATCGGCATCTCGCCTATTTCATCCAGAAACAGCGTGCCATTATCCGCTAATTCAAAGCATCCTTCGCGGCGCGCGATGGCTCCGGTGAAGGCTCCTTTTTCGTGTCCGAACAATTCAGATTCCATCAATGTTTCTGGGATTGCCGAACAGTTAATCGGGATATACGGATAGGCGGCGCGTGAACTCAATTGATGAATGGTTTGTGCGACTAAATCTTTTCCAGTGCCGGATTCTCCGGTGATGAGTACGGAGACGGCAGAATTCGCTACTTGTTCGATGGTGGTGTAAAGCTGGCGCATGGAGTGTGAAGCGCCGACCAATTTTCCAAAAACTCCGTGTTCGCTGAGCTGTCTTCTAAGTTGGGTATTTTCGCGTTTGACCGAAGAACGTTCCAGCGCACGACGGACTACAACATTTAATTGCCGGGTATTAATTGGCTTTTCGAAATAATAAAACGCGCCTTCTTCCATGACAGCTCGCATAGCGTCTTCGATGCTGGCTTGTCCGGTTAGTAAAATAACAGAAGCATCCGGGTGCAGTTCTCGTAACTTGCTCAATAAGCCAAAGCCGTCCAATTTCGGCATGTATATATCGCTGATAACAACGTCAGGCAAAAAATCTGCGGCAATCGCTAAGGCTTCCTCGCCGTTGGATGCCACCTGTGTCTGGTAACCCCAGTCTGTCACCATTTCGCTTAAGCCGGCACGCGCCGCTGGCTCGTCATCAACGATTAGAATTTTTGGAAGGTTCATAATAATTAGAGTTTACCACGAAAACTACAGTCATAAATCTATGACAAGAAGTATGAATAATTTTTGTCTTGATCTTAGACTACAAGCCAGCTATTCTTGTGATGCCCTTGTTAAAACAAAAAAAACGAATTCTCACAACCACTGTTCGTTTTGTTTTTCATCTAACGTTCCAAGGAGTTCACCGTGCAGCAATTGTCTGAAGATTCCCCCTTAGTAGGAACAAATGTTTATGCACTGCCCGCGTCAGCGGAAGCAGAATGGCGATTCAGCTACCGATTTTCCAAGACTCGGTCAAATCATCTAAAAACACTAGCGTTTGGTTTTAGTTTGATAGCCCTGATTGTATTCGCTATCCAATTCTAGCCAGAACAGAAAAAAAGATAATAGTAATTTGTTGATCTCGGTCAAGGTGGCAGAGTTGTGCGTTCACTCTGTCACCAATTAATTCCTCACGAATTGTCAGTACGATGATCGAGGATAAAGGAAAGAGTAAAAATCCGGCATAATCAGGTGAGCTAACCTGTCCTACCCGGTCCGGCAAAACTCAAAAATAATAGCGGCAGCTTCTATCACCTTCGCCCACTGCCGTATCACTTAAGGTCCCCGCCTATTCACTTATTCACAACCCTGCGAATAAATATTTTGCATGTAAAGCAGGATATTTTGTTCTGGAGACTCTATGATTCAAGATCCGGTCAAGCTTTTACTGGTGGGCAGCGACGAATGTGCGCAGCTTATCGGTACATTATTAAAAAGCCGAGATCAATTTGTTGTGACCAATCTTCCAACTCTTGAAAAAGCTACAGCGGAAATTTTGAGCGGAGATTTTCAATTATTATTACTGGAACATGAAACCGATAAAAGCCAGCCGATCTTGTCGCAATTAGAAATTATCGGAGAGTCGAATGCGATCCTTCCGATCATCATCCTAACCGATGAATCGCATGATCTTGATGAGCAGGAGATTCTTAACGCAGGAGCGCAGGATTACCTGATCAAAAGTCATTTGACGGGAGCGTTATTAGAGCGATCCTTTAAATACTCCATCAAAGAAACAAAAACTTTACATGCTTTGCGCGCCAGTGAAGAACGATACGCTTTGGCTGCACATGGCACGAATGATGGTTTGTGGGATTGGGATTTGAAAAACGATGAAGCATTTTATTCCATGCGTTGGAAAATGATGCTGGGCTATTCCGAGAATGAAATTGCGAATCGGCCTGACGAATGGTTCAGCCGGGTTCATCCTGATGATTATCGTGAATTAGAGCGTGAACTGGCGATTCATCTGGAAAGTAAATCTTCGCATTTCCAGCATGAGCATCGGATGTTGCATCGCAATGGAAAATATTATTGGATGCTCAGCCGGGGTGTTGCCGTTCGTGATGCCAATGGCGCGGCTTACCGGATGGTCGGTTCACAAACTGATATTAATAAACGTAAGCAGGTGGAAGCCAAATTACAGCACGACGCTTTACACGACACCTTGACCGGACTTCCGAATCGCGAATTATTTACGGAGCGAATTCGTCAGGCGCTGGTTCGTTCGCAGTTGGGCTCACCGCAGGAATTAGCCGTCCTTTTTATTGATCTTGATCGTTTCAAATTGGTCAATGACAGCCTTGGACATTCCGCCGGAGACGGCTTATTGGTAGAAGTTGCGCAACGTTTGAAAGGTTGTTTACGGCTCACTGATTTGGTCGCGCGGTTAAGCGGAGATGAATTTGCCGTGATGCTGACGCAACTCCGTTCCGTGGAAGATGCAGCGTTGATTTCGGCTCGGCTTCAGGAATCTCTGGTGGAGCCGTTTCAGGTGGCGGGTCGAGAAGTTTACACTTCTGCCAGCATCGGCATTGTCCTCAGAACCACTGAAAATGAAACGGCAGAAGATTTGCTTCGCGATGCGGATATTGCGCTGCATCGTGCCAAGAGCAATGGGAAAGCCCGGTTTGAATTGTTCGATCCGCAAATGCACGAACAGGCAAAACGCCTGATGCAATTGGAAACAGATTTACGTTTAGCCTTACAGCGTAACGAATTCGTTGTTTATTATCAGCCAATCATTGAGCTGAAAACAGGTCGTCTGTCAGGATTTGAATCGTTAATTCGTTGGAATCACCCGGAAAGAGGTATCGTCGGGCCGATAGATTTTATCTCAATCTCTGAAGAAAACGGTTTGATTAATCCGATTGGGCAATGGGTGTTGCAGGAGTCCTGCCGTCAATTGCGTCAATGGCAAAAAGACTTTCCGAACTGTTCAGCGCTCACGATTAGCGTGAATTTATCTGGCAAACAATTGGCGACGCCAGGCTTGATTGAAATCATTGAAAAGATATTGCGTGAGAGTGAAATTAATCCGACCTGTGTGAAATTAGAAATCACCGAAAGTGTGATCATGGAAAATGCGAATGTCGTGGCTGACATTCTGGGGCAGCTGAAAAAGTTGGGCGTCCGCCTGGCGATTGATGATTTCGGTACGGGTTACTCTTCGTTCGGACATCTGCATAAATTCCCAATTGATACGTTAAAGATTGATCGCTCATTCGTCAATCAAATGGAACTCTCAACGGAAAGCGCAGAGATTGTGAAAACGATTTTAGTATTGGCTCACAATCTGAATAAAGAAGTAGTCGCAGAAGGGGTTGAAAATACTGCACAGATTGAGCAATTACGGGCCTTG
>JAYTCQ010000429.1:0-8446 GCA_043736395.1 Blastocatellia bacterium
CTTGTCGCTGCAAATAAAATCCAACGCTGGCGTGCGTCTGAAATTCTTCGTTGAAAGCTACGATGTCGGTAGGTTGAATCCGGCTTTGAATTTCTTTCGCCACTGGATAAGTAGACAGTGCAGGATTGAATTTTCCAAACGCATCGTGCGCAAAAAATAAAAAAGCTGCGACGGTCAATGCGGTACTGAACGAAGCTGCGGTGTGAAATCTTTTCTGGCGAAAAATAAACGCAATGGGGAAGCCCAGACCCAATGAAATTGCGGCTCCAACAGCAGGGAAGCGGAGGGCAGCGAATGCTGCGGTCGTCAAATCTGAAGCGTGACCAAGCGATAAGCGATAATTTTCAGGATTGCTCGTTAGGAACTGCGAAATGTCTCCAGCGGCAACAACATTTCGTGACAGCCATAAAACGTAACTAAGTCCGAAGGCTACGATCAAGCCAAGAATCATCAGGAAGCCTTGTCCAAAAACTACCAGCTTATTTTTCTCTTCTTCGCCGCGTGATAAAGCATCGCCCAGCAGCAATGCCAGGGCTGGGAAAACAGGAAACGTGTAATATTCCTGCCGCGTCGAAAACGAGAAAAATCCGACAATTACTAAAAACCAAATGATAGCGAGTAAGCGAATTTGATCGCGCCTTTCAGTGGGACGAATCAGGCTTTTTATGTTCTGAAAAACGAGCGGAAAAAATACACTGAACGGAAAGAGCCAAATCAAATGCCCAAACCAAAAAGGCAGCAGAGGCATCGTGTCATAATCCATTGGGTAGCGCGTACCTAAAAAGCGATTGACGTGTTCATTGATAAAATAAAACCAGTAAAAATTCTCATTCCGCGATCCGGCCAAAATATGCCACGGAGCCGCCAGAGCCAATAATAACAGCCCTCCGGTGAACGGCTTCATTTGAAATGCACGCTTCCATCCGTTGGTCAGCAACACGTACCAGAAAATAATTCCAAGCGGGAAAATAATTCCGATCAGCGCTTTGGAAAGCACGGCGGCGGCGAGGCTGGCGTAAAAAAGATAAATCCATCGGGGGTGAATTTCTGCAATATAGACCTTGAAAAAAATGAAGAGCGCAAGCGTAATCCAGAGCGTGAGGATGACTTCAAAAATTAAAATTCGCGTGAAAAGATAAGTTCCAATTCCAACGCTTAAGCTGAGTCCGGCGTAAATTGCTGTGCGCTCCCCGCTCATCCAATTCCCGAAAAAATAAACGAGTACGACCAATAAAATCGTTGCGATGGCTAATGGCAATCGTGCCGAGAAAGTTGAGACGCCAAAGATTTTATACGAAGCGGCAATCGCCCAATACATCACCGGAGCCTTTTCTAAAAAGCGCACTCCGTTCATGTGCATCGTGACCCAGTCGTTGCGCTCTACCATTTCGCGGGCTGTCGCAGCGTTCGCAGCATCCGCATCATCAAGCAGTGCAGGCTGGATCGCGCTGCCGAGGTAAATGCTCGAAGTTAACAAAATCAGTAGTAATAATCGTTTGTTCATCGCCGTAGGGCAGGTTCTCAACCTGCCGGAATATTCGCAGGCAGGTTGAGAACCTGCCCTACAGTGAATTTGGTAAAATGCGTAAACCGAAAGTTTACGCGACAGATGGCAATTGTAGAAATGATGTTGCATCATTCTCGCAGTAATTTATTCAATCAAAATTTTGGAGTGAAAAGGAAATCAGTTCGAATGTTGAATGCCGCTTTCTTCGCGATGATTTTTTCAATTTCGATTCTCGCGCAATCGCCGCATCCGCTTGATCCGCTTAGTAAAGAAGAAATTTCAGCAACGAAAGATATTTTGCTATCAAGTGGAAAAGCCAATGAAAACAGCCGCTTCGCCACTCTTGTGCTGCGCGAACCACCAAAATCCGAGGTCATATCGTTTGTTCCCGGTGCAGCTTTTCGCCGTGAAGTTTTGGTGGTTGTTTATGAACGAACCAGCAATAAAACATTTGAAGCCATTGTTGACTTGAAAGTGAAAACGACAATTTCGTGGAAGGAAATTCCAAATGTACAGCCATCGTTTACGCTCGAAGACATCACGATTGTGACCACCGTAGTTCGTTCTGACCCAGCCTGGCAGGAAGCCATGAAAAAACGCGGGATCACCGATTTTGCCAATGTGCAGGTAGACGCATGGTCAGCCGGATATTTTGGAATCCCTGAAGAAACCGGAAAACGGCTGGCGCGTGGCATTTGTTTTTATCGCCCGAAGGGTGACAGGAATCCTTATCCGCATCCCATCGAAGGCGTTACGGCAGTCGTTGATTTAAGTGCGAAAAAAATGTTGAGGCTGATTGATACCGGAGTCGTAGCCGTGCCGCAGCAACGTGGTGAACTTGATCCAGAGTCGAATAACTCTTCGCGTCCGGCGTTGAAGCCATTACAAATTTCACAACCGCAAGGCGCAAGTGTTTCAATCAACGGCAATGAAATCATTTGGCAAAATTGGCATTTTCGTTACGCGCTGCATCCGCGCGAAGGCTTGATTTTGTATACGGTTGGTTACGAAGATCAGGGGAAATTGCGTTCGATTTTATATCGTGGTTCGCTTTCCGAAATGGTAGTTCCTTACGGCGATCCTGATAGAGGATGGTTTATTCGCAACGCTTTTGATGAGGGCGAGTATGGCATCGGGAGTTTAGCGTTACCGCTCGAAGCGAATGTTGATGTGCCGGAAAATGCAGTGGTGATGCCTGCGGTGTTGGCTTCGGAGCGCGGCAATCCGCAAACGAAACCGCGTGTTGTCGGGCTTTATGAACGCGATGGCGGAGTGCTTTGGAAGCACGTGGATTGGGTTTCGGGTAGAAACGAATCACGGCGCGCACGGCAACTGGTCTTGAGTTCTTACTCCAATGTTGGCAATTATGAATACGGCTTTAATTGGGTTTTTCATCAGGACGGCACGCTTGAGATGGAAGTGAACTTGACTGGCATAATGTCGGTCAAAGGCGTAGTCGCTGACGCCAAACATGATCATGGTTCTTCGACGGGGCACATCGTTGCGCCTGGAATTGAAGCTGTTCATCATCAACATTTTTTCAACTTCAGGCTGGATTTTGATATTGATGGTTCCAGCGCAAACAGCGTTGTTGAGCAGAATACGAAAGCGGCTCTCGCAGGGAAAAATAATCCAAATAATAATGTCTTCACGATGTAAGAAACTGTTTTCAAAAGGGAAGTGGAAGCGCAGCGACCATTGAATCTGGCATCAAATCGCAAGTGGAAAATTATTAGTGACGAACAGAAAAATTCGTTGGGTCAACCCACCGGGTATTCGTTGATTACCGGAGAAAATTCCGTTTCATTTTCGGGGCTGAATTCGTACGTCAGGCGACGGGCAGGATTTATGAATCATCATTTATGGGTGACGCCGTTCGCCCCGGAAGAAATCAATGCCGCAGGCTTTTACATCAATCAAAGCAAGGGCGGCGATGGTTTACCGAAGTGGACGAAAGCGAATCGCTCCATCGAAAATCAAGACATAGTCGTCTGGTATTCAATGGGCATCACACATATTCCGCGTCCTGAAGACTGGCCTGTGATGCCTGTGCATAAAGCGGGATTTAAATTAGTTCCGACGGGATTTTTTGCGCAGAATCCGGCGATGGATGTGGGGAAATGACTGAATCAAAAAAGCATAACGATGCCCGTCATCTGATCTTCGTTCATGGCTTTGATTTGATCAAAATGATCGCGCAAGATTTTTTCAATTGTTGCCGTTTTACAATTGCCGCGTCGTACCCAAATGATTTTGGGAGGAAATCCTAACCACCAATATAACTCGCTATAGTCTGCATCTTTTGTCACAATAATAAAATCGTGTTGGAGCGCATATTCTCGAACGATTCGATCATCAGCCTCATCTAAACCCAACCAATAAACATGCGAAGAATCTGGAAAGAGATCGCTTAGTTGTTGCACCAGTCGCGGTGAAAGGTTGTGATCAAAGAGAAGTTTCAAGCGAGCACCACCAACTGACTTTTTTCACGATCTGCCGCATAGCTTAGACAAGCGCGAATGTCGTTTTCGGTGAGGTACGGAAAGTCTTCGAGAATTTCTATCACAGTCATCCCCGATGCCAAGTATTCAAGCACATCAGACACGGTGATGCGCATGCCGCGAATGCAAGGTTTTCCGCCGCGTTTACCTGGCTCAATTGTAATAATGTCTCGATAGTTCATAGCGATGATTTTACGCTTTGATTAAGAAGTGGACAAGTTAATAATTTGGGATCAAGCAGCGCGTTTTAATTCCTCACGAATAACACGTCGCACCACTTTCTCGATTGGTTCTTTCTTGTCTTGAATGTAATTTTGTAAGGCGTCATTGATGAGACACTGATAATTTCCTCCGCCAGCCTCATTCACCGTTTCACGAAACCAAGCCAGAATATCATCATCTAATCTGATCGTAATGCGTGTCTTTCCCGAAGCCGGAGGCACAATTGCTCCGCGTTTTGCTTTACCGAAATCGTATTCTTTTTTCACAAACCTTTACTATATTGCCGCCGTTCTGATGACGTCGCTTTGCGGGCGGAAATAATTCGAATATTCTTTCTGCGAAAAGTCCAACAAAGAGTTTTGCGAGCGCGTTGCAGTAATGAAGTTACCAAGGTTATTTCGAGAGACGCGCTTCGCAACAATGTATGTTTTTAGCCACACAAGATTTATTTTTCGTATTTTCCAACTATTTTCGTTGTTGTAGAAGCGATCATTTCTGGTTTGTTGCGTATTGATGTCCAATATTCTTCTCCCGTTTCCGCGTCAAAATAATTAGCCTTAAAACCTGAGCCTTTTAAGGATCGAAAGTGTCGTCCCTGATAATAAAGTGATTTGCCTGTTTTTGAGAAAGTTACTCTGCCAATTTTGGCTGGGCCAACGATCCCATCCCCTTTGTACTCGATGTACATTATTCTTGTTTGATGTGCCATAAATCTTCAGTTCTTGGGGCAACTAAAATTATCTGGGTAGGTTAGATTTCCTTTTCAAGGGACACATAAAAGCACTGAACAATTCGTTCACCGGGCGCGGCCTGTAGCGTTGGAGTTAACCCAAACACCCATTCGCGCTCCGGTGCAATAGATGTTTGATGGTGAATCTGAGGTTAGCCAAGCTGGCGGCGGCCTAACCGAATTAAATTTTGATGTTCCTCAATTATTGAATCTCCTAATCCATTGAGAAACTCTGAAGTTGCCCGTCGCGAGTCGTCAAGAGGAACATCTTTAGGGCCAATAGAGAAAATTCTGGTATCAGTGGGAAGAGAAAAAGAGTTCCTCATCAGCTCGGATTTGTATTGACGCACAATGTCGTATAGATGTTTCCGGCTTTTCTCAAGCTCTTTATTTTGAAACTCATGATCTGCTGAATTCCATTTATCTAGGAAAACAATAATGTCATCGAGTTCGGGTAGAGAAAATATATCGCCATAACCACGCTCGCGTAACAAGCGCATTGTCACTCCATCAGAAGGAAATTCTTTGCAGAATGTTTCAAATAACACCTTATCCGCATTGTTCAGAGTATTCCTCAAGGATTTCTTTTTTTCGGCTATCTCTATCCCTATTAACGATATTAATAACCCAATAGAAGTAATCGCAGGCTCCCAGCCGGGGTCGCGTGCAACCCAAGCCACTGAGGCTAATAAGGCAATTAAAGTTAGTGTCTTAATGAACATACCTTATAATGAAATATGTGCCATCGAACAAAGAGTTTTGCGAGCGCGTTGTAGCACTGATTGAAACCTATCCATAACGATTGACGCGCTTCGCAACAACGGATGTTAGATTTTAGTGCCAGCGATCAGTTGATTCAATAAATCAATCCCTTCTGGTCGTTTAATTAATTCCAGTCTTGTTCCCATCACGATTTCTCTCCCAAATTTACTTTCAGCTTTCAAGTGAATCGTTATTTGTCGAGTGGGAAATCTTGAGCCACCCCAAATTCCAGGCCATGTTTCCTGCACACTGGCAATTTCAGAGAATGGTAGACTGATCGCATTAATGTAATCAGAAATATATAACGCGTTATTTTCAACCCATACTTTCTTCAGTTTCTTTTTGGTTTGATAGAGCACCACGCCACCAATAATCATTAAAATAAAGATTGTGAGCAGCGATAAAAAGTCTTGCGATTGTCGTTTTATCAGTAAAATAATTATGCCGAAGCCCCCATAGACAACGAGCAAAATCGGTAGCACCAATTTATAAATAAACGTGAATCTGGAGGAAATGACCTGCTTCATTGTTTACAAAGAAATCTAACATGAATTATGTGGATGAACACATTTCCAATAATGGAAACTTCTTTCTATTATTGGAAACTACTTACTGATAATGGAAACATCCACCTTTCCATTATCTTCAACATATCATCGCCTATGAGTTTAATTCGCTGAAACTTCGCCTGTAATTTTTAACTTCGGAAATCTCGTAGTTTCAATGGCGAATTCTACGGAGTTACGGCTTCTTCGGAGGCTGGAATATAACATCGTATAGAAATGTTGCGCAATGAATTATTCACTGAAGAATTAAGCGGCGGGGAAAATGATGAGAGCTTTAACGCCCAACAAATGCGCTGCACACGCGGTACGGTACAGTGAGCGGTAGCGACCTGGTAACTCGTGGCATTTACCAAGTCGCTACCGCTCGTCGTACTGTACCGCGCCTTGCGGCGCAGGCGCATCAAGGTGAATACTGCTAAAATTGCAGTTGACTCGGTCTACAATAATCGGGCTGATGAAACGAGGTCTATCTGAAATTGGGATCAAGCTGCGCGGTTCGATTCCTCCCGGATCACGCGCCGCACCACTTTCTCGATGGGTTCTTTCTTACGAAATAAAGGTGAATGACTGAGCCGCAGAAAAAAATCCTTAGCAGGTTTACAAAGTTAAGGCTGCTTTCTCAACTTCGATCCGGCGATTATAAAGGCAATACCCATGAGTGCGAATAAAATCCCGCGGAAAGCCGGGGGATTGCCTTCCGTGAAATGTTCTATCAGGGAAATGATCGCAATGATTTCTGCCCCTATTCCTACACCGATCAAGAGACCGGCAACAAATTTGTTATTCTTTTCATTCTGCATTGATTAAGTCTCACTGTGATGGAAGCGATAAGGTAGAGTTTGCCGAAAACTAAAAAGGTGATTAATAATTTCTTGCCAAATTCATAGCCACGAGTGCGGTAAAGTCATAGTAGCAAAAAAAACGAATCTATTGAATCGCAGGTGATCACCAACCAAGAAAATACGGCGCATGTATTTTGACTGTATGTGGATTTGCTCGTGACCTTATACAATCAGCGTTCTTGGGAGAACATGATCAAAATCTCAGTGAGTGAAACGAGGACTACATGAAATTGGAATCAAGCTGCGCGTTTCAATTGCTCATGAATCACACGTAGTACCGCTTTCTCAATCCGTTCATTGTTATGACACAGTTGTGAACGACTGAGCCGCGGAAAAAATAATGCCTTAGCAAATTTTGCCAAGTCAAGATTTCTTGTTCTTCTGTGATGTGCCGATTGAAAACATTACAAGTGCGACGACAGAGACGGAAAATGCGCTTCGAGCCGGGACGCCGTTCGTGAAATGCATTACCAGTAAAATGATCGCAACAATTCCTAACGCTATTCCAAAACCGATTAAGACACCGGGGGAAATTTTGTTTTTCTCGTTATTATTCATTGATTAATTCTCACTATGGTAAAAGCGATCTGGGAGAGATCGCTGTGGCTTGAAAATAGTTGATTGATAAGTTGTCGATAAATTCATAGCCACGAGTGCGGTAAAATTATAGTATCAAAAAAAATCAATCTATTGAACCTCGTGTAGTCAGCATCCAAAAAAATTCTTGCGTACCCATTTTGACTGTACTTTAGGTGGTATGTGACCATATATAATCACTGTTCCTACTTCAATAAAATAAAGTTTAGAGTTAGTGAATCGAGGTCTATGTGAATAAAATTTTTTCCAAGCCTTCGAACGCAATCGGATGGTATTTTGCGTTGCGTAAACATTTTCCTGAATGGTTTGTTGCTTCGCCGCGTACGAAAATGCATCCGCTTCCGTGGCCGGCGCGATTTAATCCAAACACGGATTCCGTCTTTTCTTACAATGAAATTTTTATTGAAGGTGTGACGCCGGATAAGATTTTCGATGTGCTGGTCTCGGCGCACAAGTGGGCGAGTTTTTATCCGAATGCGGGTGATATGAAGATTACTTCTGGCGAAAAACTTTTTGCGGGTTGTGAATTTTCGTGGAAGACTTTCGCTACGAAACAGAAAAGTAAAATTGAATTGTATGAGCAGGATTACGCACTGGGATGGTCAGCCGAAAGTCCGGGTACGCACGCGTTTCATCGTTGGATTTTAGAGCCGAAACCTTACGGAACCCTTGTCATTACGGAAGAGTGTCAGAACGGAATCACCGCGTGGCTGGATCAA
>JAYTCQ010000430.1:0-33770 GCA_043736395.1 Blastocatellia bacterium
CAAGAAGTTTATTTGCTGAAATAATTTTTATTAAGCCTTCACTCTTAACACTATTCGTAAGACTTCCTGATTTAGGATATAGATTCAATAGCCTTAGAAAATCAGCCGATCCAGGGTCAAGTAAAGTAACTCCCAAACCCTTTAAGTAAATTCCAGTAAACGTAATTGGAGCTTTACGAATCGTAGCTATTCCTTCCTGACTCCAGAATTCGTACCTTTGTGATTCTGTCCAATTTTGCTGTTCGGGGTGAACCTGATAATAAGTTTTTATGTCGTAATACCCTTTATTTTCTATTATTTGTCGGAATGGTAAGCCTTTTTGCTGAGCCTCAATTGAGCTAGCGTGATAGAAATAAAGCATCACATCTGACACGGCTGAGAATCCAATATAATCAGCGCGAATTACATTTCTTACGTGCCATAATCCCAAAAGTGGAAGTGTTAATAGTAAAAAGAAAGCCACGCTACGAAAGGATTGTTTTCCTTTCAAAAAAATCAATATCACCCAAAATATTATTAGAGAATAAGCTATCGGTCTGACATAAATGGCCGAAACTAGTGCCATAGCTGAGGCAATAAGATTTAGATATCTATCTCTCTTTAGAAAAATAACAAATTGATAGAATGCCAATAATAATAAAAATATAGACAGAGTTTCGCTTAGTAAGTAAAAAGCATAAGTAATACTAAGCGGTTCAAAACAAAATAATAAAGCAGCGAACTTCGCACTGTTTGCATTCGTAATAATTTTTCCTATTAGAAAAATTAGGTAACATGAAATTATGCTAAGGATAATTTGAAGCGCACTGGTGATAACTTCTACGTTGCGCGCAAATATTCCAATGGTAAGAAAGATAGGATAACCGGGAGTGCGAATTACTTCAGGAAGATCGTTCACTTCGAAATTTCCTGAAGCGAGTAATTCCCGTGCAGGAGCCAGATATGTGGATGAATCTTTAGCGTGAAAAATCGTCAGATCATTTGCTTGCCAGAGAGCAATCCCGAAGATGCCCAAGCGGATGAGAAAGGCAACGAATAAGATTAATCGAATTGAAGGAAGATGTCTGAAGGAATTACTTATCATTATCGCGCTTCAGTAAAAAAGATTTTCCTGCTCAGGTTCAGGAAGCACTTTACGAAAGGTTAGGCGGTGAATGGAAGAGTGCCCATGCTGTCGCAAGGCGCTTAAATGAAAAGCTGTTCCGTAGCCTGAATTACTTCCAAAATCATAAAGCGAAAATACCTTTCCATACTCTGACATCCATCTATCACGAGCAACTTTTGCAATAATTGAAGCCGCCGCAATGGAAACAGATTTGGCATCGCCTTTGATAATCGGTTCCTGCTTTATTGTGAGTTCTTGCAGTCGTAAGGCGTCAATCAACAAATAATCGGAGATAGGAGATAAAGTTTTGATTGCCGCGATCATGGCTTTTCGCGTCGCCTGTAAAATATTTATCCGATCTATTTCTTCGGCTTCAATGCGCGCAATCGAAAAAGCAATTGCCGTGGCCCGAATTTCTTTGTCGAGCTTTTCGCGTTTGATTGGAGAAAGTTTTTTTGAATCATTCAATCCATCAGGAATGTTATTCAGATCGAGAATCACCGCTGCGGCAACGACCGGGCCAGCCAAAGCACCGCGACCAACTTCATCAATTCCGGCAATGAATTTCGCTCCTAACTGCCGAGCCATTACTTCATAACTTGTATCCATAAGTTTATTGCGAAACAGGAGTTTTTTCTAAGCTGCCCCAGTTAGGTCTGGTTTCAGGATCACCTAAGTCAACCAGGCGCATATTGGGAACAGCAATAGACTCAGTATTTTGTGGGTTTTCCTTTTTTATCTTATCTCTTAGTTCTTTAGGCAGGTTCATCATTGCGCTCTCAACTGATTCGTTACGAATTTTTCCACCATTAATGTAAGCGGTTTTGTAAGGGAACTCTTGTACTGCTCTTTCGGGTACTTCATGTTTGTAGCCAAGATAAGCAAGATAGCGAACATTAAGTGTTTTCCATAACTCCCAGGGTTCACGAATTAACTTAACTCCGACTGATTTCTTACCAGTCCAGAGATAAACAAACCCTGGATTATTCGAGGCAATAGTAACATTTTCCTGCTTAATATATTCATTCATCCAATTCAGCATTTTCTGATTTTCATCATAGCCACGTAACCAAATTGGGACTTTCTCAGTATCAGCGCTGTGTTTACTTATCAAATATATTGTATGATCATAGCACGATAAAAGTATCAAAACTCCTGCCACGACCGCTATCACCTGAGATTGCTCAGAAGCCTTAACCTGTTGCATAAATTTTTGATTGATGAGGTATATAACCCTAATCCCGCAAAAGCAATAATATGCGAGGAAAGGAAGCAGCGGTAACATAAACCGTACGGGATTCCACGGCCAAAGCGCAATAATACCCAAAGAAAATGGTATAGCAATTTCAGCTAAAGTTATTTTCTTACGGAAGCAATCAATATATCCAATAATAATAAATATGCTAAGTAACCAGGAGTACCAGATAACTCCGCCAACTACGCCTAAGAACTCTAAACCACTTACATCAGAGGGACGATGCAGGGGGGCTAAAAATAAATTGGCTATGGCAGAATTACCCATTTTGAGACTGTTATCCCAGACACGCCCCGGTAAGTCGAAAACTCCCTGAATCTCAGCTTCGTCTGATCCGATTTCTCTCTGCCAAAAGTGTTTTGTATATGGCTCGACAATATAACTATTTTGCTCTAGTTGCTGTGCTTCAGTCGGCATACGAGCTTTGGAATACAGCATCCATGAACCAGCGATCAAGGCAAAAACCGCGCCAACGATAATCAACTGGCGAATCATCTTTTCTTTCAAGAGATAAATCACAGCTGCCAGAATTAATCCGATTCCGATTGATCTGGTCAGAAACGTATAAGAAATTAGGAAGCCACCTAACAATGAGTATCGCCAAACGGTTGGCGAATCTTTAGCTTTGACAACTTTTTCAATGACCCAGATAGCAGTGAACTGGACGACAGCATACAGGCACTCTGACATGAGAGTTGAAGTTGCCAGAAAAACAAAGCCTGGACATAGCACAATAAAAACTGCGATTGCCAGAGAGGTTAAGCGGGTTTCGTGGCGATCATTATTGAAATAATAGTAGGCCGCTACACCTAACCCTGCCATCGCCACAATCGAAACCATTTTTAATAAATAAACATTATTTGGATACTGTGGAGAAATCTTAAACAGGACGGCGAGTAATAAAGGATAAGCCGGAGGATAGAGCGGAAAGATTCCAGGCGTTGGCGAGTTAATCAAATTATATCCATGACCTGTTGCAATAGCTTTGGCAATGAGCGCATACCAGGCATCATCCCGCGCCATGCCACTGACACGATCCAGGCGCAAAAAATAAACGAGTGAACATAACGCGACGGCTCCGACCGCAATCCACTTAAAGTTTTTCTCAATAAAGGTTTCCGAAGAGGGGGGTAGTTCCTGCTTATCAATAATGGCATTCTCTTCTTTTATTTTCCGGGTTTTCATAATCTTAGTTCAAATATTTTATGAGGTAAGGACACAAAACAGGCAATGAAACTTTGACTGTGAAAGTGTGAGTCGATAAAAATTATTGATCTTTAGTTAATGATCAAGGCTATCCTCAAACAATTACCTATCGTTAGTCAACTGCCAAACCTGAAAAAATTTAATGATTACGATTCGTCTGACGAAAATAAAAAACGTGATCGCAACTTCGCAGTCGCATCACGTTTTTTATTTTTGGTTAGTTTTGTACTGATGAAAATAAGCTATCAGCAGAGATCAATTTCTGCTGTCGTTAGCGCCTGGCCTGCGTAACCGTGTAGCTCTTTCCTGCAATTGTAATTACCGTACTTCTTGCGCTGGTCGAAGTATTGCTTGTGTAGGAAAGCCTGACGCTGCTAGTGCCAGCAATGGTCGAGATATTCGAGAAGCTTAACCATGAAACGTTCTCAATGGCTCTCCAAGTGCAGGCGCTGGTGGTTGTGACCGTGATCGTAGTGCTTCCGCTGCCGGAGGGGAGCGCTGTATTGAAAGCACCAACTGAGTAAGAGCAAGTCGTAACTGGCTGCCCTGCCTGAGTGATCGTAAATGTTTGTCCGGCAATGGTCATTGATCCGCTTCGCGCAGTGGTAGTGGGATTGGACGTGATTGAATAATTTACAATACCGCTGCCGGTTGCGCTGCTTCCCGAATTGACCGTTATCCACGAATTATTACTGATGGTTGTCCACGCACAAGAGGAGCCGGAAGCGGTCACGGTTACACTGTCATTTGAAGCTGTCGCTGGGAATGAAGTCGTTGAATAGGTCAACGTATAGGAACAGGCATTTTGAATCACGGTAAAGGGCTGACCAGCAATGGTAATACTTCCTGCCCGATAGGTTGCGCCGGTATGGGGCTGGACGGAAAATCCTACAGTTCCATTTCCTGAACCGCTGGAACCTGACGTGATTGAAATCCAAGCGCTATCCGTTGTGGCATTCCAGGCACAGGAAGAGCTGATATTTACTGTTCCATTTCCACCACTGGTAGGAATGGAAACACCTGTGGCTGAAAGTGAGGCATCACAACTGGCTGGAGCTAAACCAGTCACTTGATAACCAATAGTTTCCAGCATTTGCAGATCATTTTTCGTCATGGTTTTACGGACGCCTGCCGATAGAGATGGATCCATAATGCCGACATAATTTCCCGATTGTTCATCGGCTTTCCAATGGCTGGCTTGTCTGCCGTCTCCACCTGAAGCATCTGGTCTTCCAGTAGAAGTTGCTAATTCGGGATGCCCATCAAAAAATCTCTGTTCTCCGCCAGATGACATTACACGCAAATCGCTTGTAAAGCTTGAAAGTAAGGTGCCTGGACGGAAACGGAAAATATCCCAAACTGTCAGTGCTTTAGTGCTGGATGGATAAAGTTCGTAGTAGCCAACATTAGAAACAAATCCTAACGCGTGCCCCATTTCGTGAACAGCTACGGCGTCAAAATCTCTGGTATCCGTAGAGATTCCATCACTTGGATCAAAATCAAAAGCGAAGCTTGAATTGAAACCAATTGAGGGAGCATTGGTTTCTGTAGCCGGATCAGCATTTGCCGCAATCAATCCAAAAGCACGCATTAACGGTGATGTGACGGAAGTATTTCCAATCGCTCCAATATCGGTATTGACACTGCTGAGGGGCAGCGAATTGTATAGATTCGATTCATCCAGATTCGTTGCGCCACTCACAAGCTTTTCGCGAATTGTGCTGTAAGTAACTCGATAAGAAGGTGTACTCGCACTGCCGAGAACGCCTGTTGAATACGCTTGACCAAAACGTGTTGGTCCATAATCTACGTCAATCACAACAGTAATCGGATTTTTGATTTGGGCCTCCCACGCAGCAGCAGCGCGAATAAAAGCTGCTTTCGCCAGTGGAAACCCATCCAGTTGCGCGGTCGAACGAAGTACTATTTTTAATCCGATCGCTTCAGTTGTTGCTTCGTTCTGATAGCGACCCAGGGCTTCATTTCGTTCAACCTGAGAGATCACACGCATTTCACGAACCTGCTGAGGATCACGCTTGATCCCTTCGACTTCAACCGGAGTCATATCCCGGCAGACAGATTTATCACCTTCAATTACTGTGACAAATCCATTTTGCTGAGGTTCTTCATTGGCGGAACGGCTGCCTGTCTCCCGGCGTTGCGTGGTGTCACGTTGACGTTGTTCCTGGGAAGAATTCGTTCCACTAAATGCAGTTGATAAGATGATAGATGAAATTAATAAATTTGATGTCAGTCTTCGAAAGAAGGTCTTAAAAAGTGAGAATCGCATATCTGAGGACTCCTGTTGAGATTAGATTTTATGGCTGACCAAGTGAGGTCAAAGTTTAGTTAACCTGAAGGTGTGACTGTGGCTGAACAGATCACGAAGGGCATTATTTTTTCTGAACCGCGAAAATACTACAAGCCTGTCATCGGATCGTCAACAAAAATAAGCGTCTGAAAGATGACATTTTAAAGACAGGCGAAAGTCTTGGGATTTTGCTTATAGATTGTAATGAACGTAGTATTAATGTTTTTCCTGGTAATTGTAAAACTACAAAGTTGGACTTAGAGACCCATTATGAGTATTCAAAACGAAACACCTAAATTTACCAATCGCCTGATTAATGAAACCAGCCCGTATCTAGTACAACACGCACATAACCCTGTGGATTGGTATCCCTGGTGTGACGAAGCCTTTGAAAAAGCACGGCAAGAAGACAAGCCAGTCTTGCTTTCTGTAGGTTATGCAGCTTGTCACTGGTGTCACGTAAAAGCTCATGAGTCATTTGAAAACGAAGCCATCGCTAAACTGATGAATGACAATTTCATTAACATCAAAGTTGATCGTGAAGAGCGCCCTGACATTGATTCAATTTACATGAATGCTGTGCAAATGATGACAGGGCGAGGCGGCTGGCCACTCACTGTTTTTCTGACGCCGGAAGGAGTTCCGTTTTACGGAGGCACGTATTATCCGCCGACGGATCGGCAGGGAATGCCTGGGTTTCCGCGCATCCTGATTTCAATTGCAGAAGCCTACAATGAACAGCGCGAAGAGGTGACTAAAAATTCTCAAGTTATCATCGAACACCTTGAAAAGCTCAATCAATTTACACCTGCCGAAGGCGATTTGACGACCGCGATTCTTGACCAAGCAGCAGCTGGAATCATGCGTGTTTTTGATCCTGTGAATGGTGGGTTTGGGCAGGCTCCAAAATTTCCGCCTTCGATGGTATTAAGCTTTTTACTGCGTCAATCAAAGCGTACGAAGAACAGCGCAATACAGGCAGCGGTTGAAATGACACTGGTCAAAATGGCTCGCGGCGGGATGTACGATCAACTTGGCGGAGGCTTTCATCGTTATTCTGTAGACGAAAAATGGTTGATTCCGCATTTCGAAAAAATGCTTTACGACAATGCGCTACTCAGCCGGATTTACCTTGATGCTTTTCTGGTCACCGGCAAAGAATTTTATCGCCAGATCACGACTGAAATTCTTGATTATGTTGTCCGCGAAATGACGCATCCAGACGGTGGGTTTTACTCTTCGCAGGACGCCGACAGCGAAGGCGAAGAAGGCAAATTTTTTGCCTGGACGCCTGAACAGGTGGCGGCTTTATTAGGTGAAGAAGATGCCAAAATTTTCAACCGTTATTTTGATATTTCTGAGTTTGGGAATTTCGAACACGGAACCAGTGCCTTGCATATTGATTACGAAATTTCAGAAGTAGCCAAGCTTCAGAACATCACGCCCGAACGCTTATCCGAAGTCATCACTCGCGGTAAAAAGATTTTGTTTGAAGCCCGTGAGCTAAGAATAAAACCTGCTCGTGATGAAAAGATTTTGACTGCGTGGAATGGACTAATGCTGCGGAGTTTTGCCGAAGCCGCACGCGTCCTCAAGCGCGAAGATTATTTACAAATCGCCATTCGTAATGCCGAATTTTTGACGAAAGAATTGAAGCTTTACGGGCGCTTGTTGCGTACTCATAAAGATGGCCAGAGCAAGCTCAACGCCTACCAGGAAGACTACGCCTATTTGATTGATGGCCTGTTATCATTGTATGAAGCGACGTTCGATGAAAAATGGTTTAGCGAAGCGCGTGCGTTAGCCAACACAATGATTGAGCAATTTTGGGATGACGCAGAAGGCGGATTTTTCTTCACTTCTAATGATCACGAAAAACTAATTAACCGTGCCAAAGAATCTTACGATAACGCTTCACCGTCGGGTAATTCTGTTGCCGCGCATGTGCTGCAACGGCTCGCACTTTTTACAAATGAACCGCGCTATCGTGAATACGCTGAACGTACATTGAAGCTGCTGGCGAATTCGATTTCACGTTATCCGAATGCGTTTGGACATTTGTTATGTGCGATGGATTTATATCTAAGTAATCCTCACGAAATTGCAATTATTGGAAACCAAGAGAATCCTTTGATAGATGTAGTTTTCAGCCGCTATCTACCGAATAAAGTCGTTGCCTGTGTAGCTCCGAATCAAGCAACGAAAATTGAATTACTAAAAGATCGTACTCAGGTTGAAGGCAAGGCTACAGCGTATGTTTGCCACAGCTATGTTTGTGAAGCTCCAGTGACAGATGCTGGTGAACTCGTGATAAGTTTGCAAAAGTAGAACGATTTTATTTCAAATAATGGAAGGCGCGCATCTGAATCATTATTTGCTCCAGCTTGTAGGCTTGCGCGACGAGGGCTGTCGGCTCCCCGATATCGTAGAGTCTTTTCACACCTAATTTTTTTATTTCTTCATCCGTTTTTTCGTTCGTATTGCGCAATGCAATGTCCCAGACTGTTGCTTCTAATTTATTCGCCAGTTCCTCTTTTTGTTTTTTATATTCTTCGATAGTGCCTTTTTTTCTAAGCATTTCCGCCCGAACGGATTTCGCGTAGATAGAATTTGGAAAGGCCGCAATACAATCATCTAGATATAAAACTGCCTTATCGAATTCGCGTGTTTGTTCATAGCAATAAGCCAGTAATGAAACAGTCCAGGGGCGGTTGTATCCATGTTTGATTGCGTACTCGATTCGTGGAATAGCTAATTCAGGTTGATGCATTTGATACAGCATGACGCCGTAGCCAAGATTTGCGCTGACATTTTTTGTGTCCCAACTTAAGGCTCTTTGATGTTCGGCTAAGTAATTCCGATTTTTATCGGGGTCTTCCATGTCGTACATAAAAGCGGCTTCACGTTCGATTTGATAACATCGCATAACTGAAAAACTGCGCCAAGTAAGAAATGAAAAAAATAATAGACAGACAGAAATTCCACCTATCCAGATAAGTTTTGGAAGGGAAGCAATAACACTTTCTTTATCTGGCTCTGACAGACTTGATCCAATCAGAACAACGCATGCCACCAAGATTACTCCCGGTGCTGAGCGGAAAGAAAAACTGGTGAACGCTGAACAAATCCCGTAAGAAATTAATCCTGCGAAAGCCCCGATGATATAGCCATCTGACCAGTTATTTGACTTCCAGAAGAGAAATGTCAGACTGCTTAAAAATATCAGCAGCAAGATTATTCCGATTGAACCTGTTTCTCCTGCTATCTGAGCGTATTCATTATGCGCGTGTCCACTTTGCGATTCATATTGTCGATATGGATCAGATGCATCAATAATTGTCTGACCAAATTTCCCCTGAATCGCATCTCTTCGATAACTTGTTTCCAAGGCTGGGTACCCACCAACACCGACTCCACCGAATGGGTGAGATTTGAACATTACCCACCCTACTAAGGCTCTTTGAGATCGTTCATTGAGATTGGATTTCTCGTCCATCGAACTGGCGCTGATGACTTTTGCCTTAATTTCCTGATAGTTTTTCATGACAAGGAAAACTGAAAACAGGCTGGCAACAAGTAACCCCGTAGCTAAAATTCGAGGTGCCGCAATTTTTAATTTCTTAAAGACGACAAACCCACTAATAATTAATACGCCAACTAAAATGCCTGCGAGAGGAGCTCTTTTTGTCAGCTGTAATTGAACTACCAGCGAAATCATCAGGCTCAGGGCTGTCAGAATTCTTAACCAAAGATTTTTTGTCGAAATAAATACTACGATTTGGAGAGGAATCAGTAACGCCAGCAACTCCATTTTCAAGTAAAAACTATAAAGAAGTCCCGTCAAAACTACGCCTTCTCTTTCGAATAAGGTGAATTGATAAGTCGCCAGAATTATTGCTGCCACCGTGGATGAGATAAATAAATTATGTCGAACTTTTTCAGTCGAATAGCTGAACCCAACTGCCAGAAATACAAGAAAGCAAAGCCAGTTTCCCAGCACCCGAATTCCTTCAGGGGAATCCGGTGACCAAAGCAATGTGACACCTTGCCAACAACAAAATATTGATAAAGAAATCAGGGTAATGCCTTGCCACCTGTTGATCTTTGGTGAAAGTTTTTCTCTGAATACCTGAATTAAAACCAGAGAAATCATGACCGTTGCGTAAAGCAAGTTCATGAATTCCTGCGATGGCAGACTATTGGGTGTCAGCGGATCGGCTGGAGTATTTGAACGCGGAACCAGAATTAAAAAAGGAGTTGCAATCAGGAGATATTCAAGAGCCTTCGTAAGGCGTGATGATTGGATATTCATTCTGAATCTGGTAAAGGGGCTAGCTTAAAATATCGGGAAGGGGCGGAACAAAAAAAGCACGGCATCTTCGTTGAAGAAAATGCCGCACTTCTTTATATTGCAAATCGAATTTCAGGTCAAAGCTATTTAGCTTTCGCCGCGTGGGTACGTGTATCACGTTCACGCAGACGAGCGGCTTTGCCACGAAGGGCACGCAGATAGTACAACTTTGCACGACGAACGCGACCATGCTTAACGACATCTATATGATCAATAATTGTTGCGTTGAGTGGAAAAACTCTTTCGACGCCGATGCTGAAAGAAGTCTTACGCACGGTAATGGATTCACGAATCCCGCTGCCACGGCGAGCAATGACTACGCCTTCAAAAATTTGCAAGCGTTCTTTGTTGTCGTTTTCCTTGATCCGAACATGAACACGAATCGTGTCGCCAGGAATGAATTCCGGAGTATTCGTTTTGATTTGTACACTTTCTAATTTATCCAATGATTGCATAAGTCACCTCAGTTTCTTGTTATTAACTTTTCTTTTCCATTTCATTTGCTAACCATTCTCGTTCTTGATCTGAGAGGGTAGCTTGCGCCAATAATTCAGGGCGCATTTTCAATGTTTTCAATAAAGCTTCCCGTTTACGCCATTCGGCAATTTTTCCATGATGTCCGCTGAGTAAAATCTCAGGTACTTTTATTCCTTCAAAATCAGCCGGTCGCGTGTACTGTGGAAAATCCAATAATCCACTCGAAAAAGAATCATTCACTGCGGAAGTCTCGCTGCCTAAGACGTTAGGTAACAAGCGGGTCACAGCATCGACCAAAATCATTGCTGGAAGCTCGCCGCCGGTCAGGACGTAATCTCCGATAGAGATTTCATCTGTAACCAGATGCTGAGCTACCCGTTCGTCTACGCCTTCGTAACGCCCACAAATCATAATCATTTGCGAAAACTCGTTAGCGAAACGTTCAGCTTCAGCTTGGCAGAAAACTCGACCTTGTGGCGAAAGCAAAACAACTGCTGTCTTATTCGCAGTTCCTTCAGTCTGTAAGGATTTCACAGCGCGGAAGATCGGCTCAGGTTTGAGTACCATTCCGTCGTCTCCGCCGAAGGGACGATCATCAACAATGTGATGCTTATCAGTTGTAAAAGAGCGTAAATCGTGAATATTTATTTCAATCTGCTGTTGCTGTCTGGCCCGACGAATCATTCCGAAATCAAAGGGACCGACAAAAAAATCAGGAAAAATTGTGAGCAGATCGAATCGCATAGATCAGTGGTTACGACCACTCTTCTGAGCTACAAATCCAGCAACCCGACAGGTGGATTCACGACAATTTTTTTAGCCGCCGTGTTTATCTCAGGGCAAATCTCGTGAGTCATCGGAATCATAATTTCTCGCTCATCCTGTTTGATTACCAATAATGGAGCTGCTCCGAAATCTTCAACTTTTATCACTACGCCGATAAGTTGCTGATCCAGTGTGAACACTTCACACCCAACTAAATCAAAGATAAAATATTCATCTTCGGGTAACTCAACTAATTCATCAGGAGAGATGACCAGACTCACACCGCGCAATTCATCTGCCTTGTCCGGATCATCATATCCAACGAACTTTAAAAGAATTCGACCGTGATGAAAGCGGGCATTTTCTACTGTCAATGAACCAATTAATTCCTTGCCACGAACTGCTAAAACCTCTTCCAGATCAGCGAAACGATCCGGGAAGTCGGTCATAATATCAGCCACCACCTCACCGCGAATGCCGTGCGGACGAGCAATTCGAGCAATAGAGATTAAATCTTCTACTTGTGCTGCGACGCGTTCTGATGTCACGATCATTGAAGTCAAAACTTATTCCAGAATCTCCAACACAAAACGTTTTTTTAGCTTTGTGCCGGATGCTGCGAGCAAGGTTCTAATCGCTCTTGCTGTCCGCCCCTGCCGACCAATGACTTTACCTAAATCACCGGGAGCAACACGTAATTCAATGGCACATTTCTGGTCACGTTCGACTTCCTTGACATTGACCTCGTCCGGATGATCTACCAATGCTTTGGCTATCAGCTCTACGAGTTCCTTCATTATGCTAACCTCCATAATGAGCTAAAATTAATGACATCTCGGCTGTGGGGGGAGAGGTCAGTCTGGAACACAACCCGAGAAAAAATTTGCATCGAAAAATGCCTGTAAACTAAACTTCAGTAGCTTCAGCAACGACCGGAGCTGGAGCATTTTTGCGGATCAGGCTCCTTACTGTTTCCGAAGGCTGGGCGCCGCACTTAATCCAGTGCTGAATCCGATCATGATCAAGTTTGACCTCATCGGGTTGTGAACACGGATTGAAATGACCCACGATTTCGACGAATCGCCCGTCTCGTTTGCCACGTTTTTCCGCGACGATCACACGGTAAAAAGGACGTTTCTTGGATCCCATTCTAGTTAATCTGATTGCTAACAATGTAAGTACCTCCGAATGAAGCGCATTTTTATTTACGCTTTTTCTTTTTAACTTTTATTCTCTTCTTACTACCAATCCCGGTCAGGCGTTTGGCGACTTTACCACCAAGCCCACCTAACATTCCGCCACCACCCATCATCTGCTTCATCATCTGCTTCATTTGAACATATTCATTCAGTAGATGACTGACTTCGTTGACCTGTGTTCCACTGCCTCTGGCAATTCGCTTCCGGCGTGAAATATTAATGATCAAATGATTGTCGCGCTCAGCTGGCGTCATCGAATTAATAATTGATTCGGTTCGCTTGAGCTGTTTTTCCATTTGCGCCGACATTTCCGGCGTCATCTTTGGCATACCCTTGAACATATCACCTGGCAGCATGCTCATAATGCTTTCGAGCGAGCCAAGTTTTTTCATTTGTCCTAGAGAGTCGCGGTAATCTTCGAGCGTAAATTCGTTCCGCTCCATTTTCCGCTGCATTTCTTCGGCTTTTTTCTCGTCAATCTCGGACTGTGCTTTTTCGACCAAAGTCAGCACATCGCCCATGCCAAGAATTCGCGAAGCAATTCGGTCAGGATAAAACGGATCAAGCGCGTCGTACTTTTCACCAACGCCAACGAACTTAATTGGCTGCCCGATAACTTCTTTAATGGAAAGAGCGGCTCCGCCTCGCGCATCGCCATCCATTTTTGTGAGGATGACGCCGCTGATTCCGATTTGATTGTGGAATTCGGTAGCGCTTTTGACGGCATCCTGGCCAGTCATCGCATCCGCCACAAATAAAGTCTCAATGGGCTGCATTTCGGTTTTAATGGCGCGTAGCTCGTCCATCAAAGCTTCGTCAATATGCAACCGCCCCGCTGTGTCAATCATCAGCGTGTCGAAGCCTACTTGCTCGCAATGCTTACGCGCGGCGCGACACAATTCCAGCGGGTCATTTAACCCTTCCCCGTCAAAAACGGGAATTCCAATCGCTTTACCAATTACTGAAAGCTGATTACGAGCCGCAGGACGATAAACGTCCACTGAAAGTAATAAAGGGGTTCGATCCTGATTGGCCTTCAGCCATTTGGAAAGCTTTCCGGTCGAAGTCGTTTTACCGGAACCTTGTAACCCGACAATCATCACGCTATTGGGACGACGGGATGTAAAGAGCAAACGTGATGATGTTCCGCCGAGCATGCCGACGAGTTCATCGTAGACAATTCCAACAATTTGCTGACCGGGCGATAATTGTTGCAGGACTTCCTGCCCGACAGCTTTTTCTTTAACTCTTTCAATGAAGCTCTTGACGACCTTAAAGTTGACATCAGCTTCCAGCAGCGCAATCCGAATTTCGCGCATTGCCAATTCAAGATGTTCAGGCGTCAGGCGGCTTTCACCACGCAAATCCTTGAGAACCTTCTTGAGCTTATCCGACAACGCATCAAACATAGCTAAATAGCATACCTAAACAAATCACTTGCGCCATACACAAAAGCTGTAAGGATAGAAAATGGCGGGCGTTATGTCAAGAAAAGCTTGGGCTGATCTGGTAATATCCAATAATATCTGGGACTTTTAAGCTGACATACTAAGAAAAGCGGCTTCTGTGGCGATTTGGCGATTGATGTTAATGCGGAGATTGGCTCGTAATTCACTAATTTGCCTGACCCAGTCAGTGACGCGAAGCAATCCGATTTTCTCAGCTAACGTCAGCAACCGATCTTCAACATCTACATTGATGATTCCATCAGGAGTTCCCAGCGCCGCCAACCGAAAGGCATCACGCAACAAGATCAACATCAAATCCAGCAGACGTTCGTAGGATTCGCGTTCCTGCTTGCCGTAATGCTCAGCGGCTTTCAGAAGGCGAACACGGTTATTTCCTGACATTAATAATTCCATCAGTTCGATTAATTCACGGCGTTCGCGGCGATATTCAGTTAAATCAATGGTTGAGACTTGTCCGATACGTCCTTCTGACAAATGTGCCAGCAGCTGATTGTCAATAAAAGGACGCGCAAAATTTTTTTCAAGATAAGCCTGCATTTCCGCTAACTTTAAAGGAGCAAAATTTATTTTTTGGGCGCGGGAACGAATTGTCGGCAATAAGATATTTGGACGTGAAGTCAACAGGATGATAGTGGAGGATGAAGGAGGTTCTTCGAGAGTTTTTAGTAATGAATTCGCAGCTTCCTCGCGTAACCGATCAGCTTCTTCAATAATGAAAAACCTTTGCTTACCTTCGCGTGGACGAACCTGAACATCGGAAATTAGCGCGCGTGTTTGAGCGATTTTGATGTAGGCACCATCCGGTTTGAGTGAGACCACATCACCAAATTCTCCCGCTTCGATGCGACGACAATTCGGACATTGATCACAGCTATCATTACTTTGCGAAGTGTTATTCTGGCAGTTAGCGGCTTTGGCTAAGGTAAGGGCGAATTGTCGTTTGCCGACTCCGTCAGGTCCCGCAAAAATTAATGTGATCCCTAACTTATCGTTTTGGAGAAAACGTTGCAGAATCTGTTTATTGCGGTCATTTCCGATGAGTGATGCAAAAGACATAACGGGCAGTCATGAAAAAATTCAGGAAGATTTTTAAGTTTACATAATTCCGTGCAAAGCTTCCAGAACCATGGGACGCACTGTCTCAATTGAGCCGGTAGCGTTAATAATTCTGAATCGTTCCGGCTCCGCTTTGGCTAATTCAAGGTACGCAAGTCTGACGGTTTCGTGAAAATCACCTGGTTCAAGGTCTAAGCGATCTGCTTGCGCTTCGTCGCTGGCGGCTTCCGCATCGCTCCCGCGCCAGTGCGTACGTTCCATTCCGGTTTTCACATCCACATCAAACAGCAACGTCATGTCAGGTTTCAGTCCGCCTGTCGCCAAATCATTGAGTTGTTTGATGAGTGGTAAATCGAAACCGCGCCCATAGCCTTGATAAGCAACTGTGGCGTCATAAAAACGATCACTCAAAACCAGCATTCCGGCTTCAAGATTTGGCAACACCACTTCACGAACGTGTTGCGCGCGATCTGCGGAATAAAGTAACAGTTCCGCTAAGGGTTCAACTTTTTGACGAGAGACATTAAGCAAGGCCGCCCTAATTGTTTTACCCAAATCCGTGCCGCCCGGTTCGCGTGTGGATACGAACGGAATGTTACGACTGGTCAGGACACGTTCCAATAAACGCAATTGCGTAGTCTTCCCGCAACCGTCAATGCCCTCAAAAGTAATGAGCTTGCCGCGATTCATGATATTTAGTTTTCCGATCCAGCGTACGACTTATTCGTTTTGAGCTGGACTGACTGGCGGTGGATTAGAAGCAGCGGGAGCAGGGGACGAGGGCGCATTACTCTGCTGATGTGAGCCGCCTCCATAATTGCCGTGTTGGACTGCACCGCGTGGAACAGAGATCGTCGAAATTGCATGTTTGAAGATCAATTGTTCCAAATTTCCAGATTCAAGTACGACTGAGAATTTATCAAAGCTGCGAATCCGTCCGGTGAGTTTGACTCCGCCGATTAAGTATATCGTGACGTTAATTCGGTCACGACGTAGGGTATTCAGAAAACCATCCTGAACATTTTGAGATGCTTGGATTTCCATTTGCTTGAGCCTCTCTTATGGAAGTGTTTGTTAATTCGTTTGTTAATTATCCATCCGGGGCACCGTGTACAACTTTAAAATAATACCTGAAACCTGAGGTCGTGGCTACTAAATAATAATAATTAAGAAACTTAATTGGCACGAACAAAGGAGCTTTTGGCTCGTCCATCGCCACCTCTGCGCGTCATGATAATTTCGGCCATAATTGCTACGGCAATTTCTTCGGGAGTTTGCGCGCCAATATTCAGACCAATCGGCGCATGTAATCGCTTCATCAGATCATCGCTGATGCCTTCGTGTTTGAGGTGAGCCCGAATTGTTGTGGTGCGCCGTCGGCTGCCAATCATGCCCAGATATTTCACCGGTTTTTCGATGACTTCGCGGAGGCAGATTTCGTCATGGCGATGGCCGCGCGTCACGATGACGACCTGCGAAGCGGCTGTCAGCTTGAGTGATTGCAAGGCCGCAACGAAGTCATCGCAAATAATATTTATTCGATGATCTGGAAATTTTTCACGCGCTGCGAAATCCGCACGGTCATCAATCACCGTGACGCGAAATCCTAAAAATGCACCGCACTGCGCGACTGCCTGGCCGACGTGACCGCATCCGCAAATAATTAATTCTGGTTGAGGGCGGGCAATTTCAAAAAGTAATCTTACTTTGCCAGCGTCTTGCGTAACGATTTCCTGCCGATCATCAGCGATGAGCGGCTGAGCCAGAGCCAGAGCTGTTTTGTCGAGTTCCGCGCCTTGTGCCAGAGAACCACTAACAATCCCAATTTCTTCTTCAATGAGAAGTTTATTCGGAGCTTGATGTTCGTCCGAAACAGTAGAAATAATTGCCAGCGCATGTCCGTTCGCAAAGGCAAGATTAATTGCGGAAGAAACTTCAATGGGTGTCAGCATAAAAAATCGGGCGTTACCAAACCTCAATCATCACTTCCATTTCTCCGCCGCAGATCATGCCTTCTTCATCGGGAGGAACGTCAGGATTGTCGCGCAGAATAAAATGACAGAGACGCGATTTTCCGTCTTGCAAAGCTTCTTTCGCTTCAGCCCAGACATCAGCTTCGACACAGCCTCCGCCCACTGTTCCCAGCATTTTTCCATTGTCATACACTAAAAGTTTGGCTCCGGTGCGTTGCGGAGTTGATCCCGAGGTTGTGATGATCGTCGCCACGGCAAGCTGGTTTCCATCGGACTTTGCTTTAGAAATTTCTGCGTAAACTTCGGATTGCGTTAGGAGGCCCATAAAAAATTAAATAGTAATTTCACCGCGTCTCAAAGTGTAAATGACGATTTCCGGTGGACAAAATAATCGGACAGGAGGAAGCACCGTTCCAAGCCCGCGCGTTGTATAAATCTGCATTGTATCGAGGCGATTTAATCCCATAATATAATTATTGCCAAGCAGCTTCAGATGCGGCGCGCCTAAGATTGGAACTCTGATTTGTCCGCCGTGAGTGTGTCCTGACAGCATAAAATCAGAATGCTGGTTTTTCTCAGCAAATACATCGATAAAATCCGGATTGTGTGAAAGTGTGATGCGGGCTTCGTCTTTTCCGCAGTCGTTGAGAAGCTTCGGCAGGTCAGTGTCTCCAAAATGTAAATCGTCAACTCCGACCAGCCAGAGTTTTTCGCCATTTTTTTCCAGTGCTTCTTTTTGGTCAATTAAGACAGTGATCCCGGCTTGTCGCAACGCTCGTGTGACGCGTCCGGCGCTGTTGTAATGATCGTGATTGCCAAGCACTGCGAATTTACCAATTCGTGCGCGAAGCCCTGATAATACTTCTCCGCACGGCTCTGAATAAGCCTTTGCCCCAAGCGTAAAATCTCCGGTGAGCGCAATCAAATCGGGATTCAAAGCATTCGTGATGTCTACGCAACGTTGGATGTATTCCTGAGAAATAAACGCTCCGTGATGAATATCGCTGAGATGAGCAATGGTCAGATCGTTAAATTCAGACGGCAAACGCGGCAAATTTACAGTCACTTTAGAAACTTCAACTCCGGTGCGCAGGGAGTATCCAACCCCTAATCCGCCGAGGCCCGCCGTCACAATTGAAGCGGCAGAAAGCTTGATGAATTGTCGGCGCGAGAACTTCAAATTTACTTTTCTCCGGAAGCGGTTTTCGTAGTTTGCTGTAATGGTTTGATCGTTGCCATCGTATGCGTCAACGAGAAGGTGTATACGATGTTCGCGCGAATATCAACGGCTTGTCCATCAACCATCACCGGATCAAAGACAATTCGTTTTGCCATCTCCATTGCATTTTCATCTAGCCCGAGACCTAGTTTTTGCTCAAAACTTAAGTCTTTGATTTTTCCATCGCGGGTAAATAAGGCGCCAATGACGACCTGTCCTTCGATGCGTTTTTCGCGGGCTTTTGGTGTATAAGACGGCAGGTACAAAGAACGGATTGTCGGGCGCGGAAGCTCAACAGATTTATGCATGACTACAGGTTTCGCAGCTTCAGTCGGCGTGCGATTCACATTGACGGAACGCTTTTCATCAGGGTCTTCTTCGATGACTACAATGGTTTCGATTCCATCCAAAGGACTCGGTTTTGGCAGGGAAGCGATGGTGCGCGCCTTCTCAGTTTTTTCCAGTACGAAAAATTTCTCAGCGCGCTTTTCGATCTCAATTAATTTCCATTGCCCGCTTAAAATATCGCCGGTTTTTAGAGTTTGAGCTTGTTCATCTTTTACTCCCATCATGGAAATTAATTCGTCAGGGGTAAGAATTTGCAACTCAGGAACAATGTCGACGCCGCTCATCGTTACCAGTTTTTTGACATACTGCTTTTGTAATTGGAGCCTTTGCTTCGAGCGGGCATAATCATTGCGATTGATTTCCTGATGCGCAATCTGATATTCCAATTCGTTCAACTCTTCGTCAATATTGACGAAGTATGCTGTAACAATTGGCCCATAAGTTGACTGTGCCTGCGTGCCGATGACTAACGAAAAAATAATGATGAAGATGAAAGAGAGTTTAGACATTAGGATGAGATGATAGGGCTAACGTAACTTCGATGAGTATTATGTAGCATCGTTTCCAATGAGGTCAAGAAAGCATTTTTCCGATGGTGAATCAGCGCGACACAAAATTTTCAGTACGCTCCGCAACTGCCACAGATATTGCAGCGATTGCGGCGTTGACGCAGGAATTGCTGCAATATGAAACGGCGCTATCGCGGACGACGAATACAATAAATTCCTGGGCCGCGACCGAAGCGGAAGTTCGCAAACAATTTTTCTTATCCAATACAAAATTTTTTATCGCAGAAACTGAAGGCAAAATCGTAGCTTACTTGAAAGCCATCATCATCGGAAAAGAATTACAATCTTCACAGCTCAGCCTTAGCCGTAAATTACGAAGTAAAATTGAAAAAATTTCCAAGCGCGTATTTATATTTTTGCTCCGGCTTCCGCGTCCTGCGATTCAAGTGCAAACCGGAATTATTTCAGGGGTTTTTGTCTTGCCCGAAGCTCGCGGACGTGGAGTTGGCAAAGCGCTGGCTGAAACCGCCGAAGCGTGGTTCGCCGAAAATGGATTATTAACGAGTGAATTGCAGGTGCTTCACGGTAATGAAGTGGCACAACATTTGTGGGAAGAATTAGGCTATGAACCGCTGGCGTTGGGGATGCGAAAAAAATTGGGAAAGGCGGATATGGCTTAGACAGCAAATATGAAACGGTGTTGCACCACCAACGATGAAAATGCCGTTTTGAATAGAATCAACAACTTACGTGGGCATTTTCAGAACAGGATTTACACGATGAACAAGATTGACGGACATCCTGTCTATTTTCCTTCCCGAAATTTCTCAGCTATATCTTTCGCCGCAATCGCTCCGTGGCCGATGGCAGTAGCGATGCTAAAACATATCGGACGGCAGACATCGCCAACTGCGTAAATATTTTCGATAGAAGTTTGCTGCGCTTGATTCGTTACGATGTAGCCGGATTGATCTAGCTTTATCTGTTCGCCAAAGATTTCAGTATTCGGTTTTATTCCCAATCGAACCACTAATCCGCCGACTAATAATTCTTCAGATTTTTGTGAAGTCAGATCGTGAATTGTGAGGGAAAGTTGTGCCGCGAGTTGTGTTACTTCTTTAATTTCGCAGTGCGTTCGGATCGTAATTCGAGGATGTGCCTGCGCCTGTTCCAGCCAGGTTTTACGGGATCGAAATTGATCGGAGCGGTGAATTAAAATCACTTCAGGACAGACGTCAGCGAGGATCAAACTGTCTTCGACAGCGGAGTCTCCGCCGCCGACAATGCAGACGGATTTGCCTGCTAATGTTTTCTGATCTTCCAGCGCAGAATAGCTGGTGAATGCAGATTCGTTCGGCAAACCAAGCGTCCGCGTACTGGCTCCGGTAGCAATAATCAACGCCTGAAAATCCAATCGTTCACCACCTGCAAGCAAATATTTATCCTGAAGATTTATGGATTGAATCTGGCAATTCAATCGCCAGTTTAATTGATAATTTTGTAAATGTGCGACGAAAGCATCACGTAATTCAATGCCGGTCTTATCAGGAAACCCCGGATATTCCAGCGTTGGATGACGCATCTGTAGCATTTGCCCGCCAAGCTCTGAAGCCTGATCAAGCATTAATGCTGACAATCCTAATGAATGACACCAGAGCAGCGCGCTGCTTCCAGCTGGGCCTCCGCCAACGATGATGACTTGATTGCTCATGTCTACATCGAACACTTTTTGCCGGAGTTTTTCAACCATCCAGCAACAATTATCGCTGAACGTTGAGCGCAATTGTTTCTAAAATGGTCGTTTTTACGGTGTTGGAATTCACTTTAATGGTTTCACCTTTTTCATTTTTATATTCAATCGTAGCGGTGTTGACGATGACAGACGCTGGCTTTGCTTCCGCCTTATTTGGCGTTGCTGGAATTGACGATTGAAGTGGATGTGAGAGAGCTGCGAGTAATAACAGGGAAATCATAGGTTGTTCCTTTCGCTTGGTAGTAGTTAACGATAGTAAGCAAATAAGTAATAGTTCGAATCACGAAGAATTACCAGTCCGCTTGAATCGAATGCCTGTGAGTGACATCATCTGTCGTTATGAAAATAGTGTTTTTGATCATTTTTGTTGTCGGATTCAGCTCAGTGGCTTGTTCATTGTCTGAATCAAAAGCTGAAAAAAATGAAGTTCCCTTTAAGCCCTGGGCCGAAGTGGAAAATAAGGATTCGCAAGGTTTGGCAGCTTCTTCTTACGACGAAGGGAAACAAATCGGCACAATCACCAGCAAGTCATTGGAAGAAGTTTCCGGGTTAGTTGCCAGCCGATCCGCTGCCGACATTTTCTGGGTCAATAATGACAGCGGTAATAAATCTCGTCTTTACGCAATTCAATCGGATGGCAAGTTGCTGGCTACGGTTGACATCGAAGACACTACTAACATTGATTGGGAAGACCTTAGTGCCGGGCCTGGGAAAGATGGCAAACCTGCGTTGTATATTTCTGACGCTGGCGACAATGATCGTAATCGGGATGATTATGTCTTGTACCGAGTGCCGGAACCGTCAACCATTAGTGATCAAAAAATAAGTAAAGATTTAGTTGAGTCGTTCCCTTTTGCTTATCCCGATGGTCATCACGATTGCGAAGCAATTTTTGTTGATCCGATCAGTGGACAAATTATCCTGCTCACGAAAACATACAAACAAGACTGTGAGGTTTACACTTTTCCGATGCCTCTGCGCACCGGAGAAAAAGTAGTGCTTGAAAAGGTGAAGGGCAAACATATTAAAAGTATTGAGCGATTACGGACAATTACCGGCGCAGCCATTTCACCAGACGGTTCACGGGTGGCGATTCGGACTTACTTTGGGGCTTTTGAATTAGAGCGGTTGAACGGAAAACCACTACTTACAATTTTCGATAATGAACCAACGATTATTAAGGCTCCGTTGCTGAAACAAGCGGAAGCGATTGCATATTCGCTGGATGGTAAATCAGTGCTGATGACCAGTGAAAAAATTCCGGCTCCGATTTTTCAATTAAAACGCAAATAGGCCGTCAGATTTGAAAATTTTATTTGATGGAAGGTTTTTGAGTGGGTTACGTTAAGCTAAGAATTTAATGATGATCTGTGTCCCGACGAATATCCTGCCGCCAAATTTCAATGATTAAACGATCAACTTCAGTCCAATGCAATTGGCATGGCTTTACTTCCGCGCCGTAAAAGCGCGAGACAAGCTCTCGTAACCCATCAAATCCCAAACCTTTTTTCCAGCCTTCACACAGAAGGTGAAGCTGACGATCTGAGGTGACAGAATCAGCGATAGCGGTACGATGTATGAGTGCAGCTGATGCGGATGAATGAACCATCCTGCAACATCCTTCCCGGGGCGGGAGAAGACCAGACCTTTGCTTTTTCGTTGGCTAGAATTTTTATTATCCTTAGTCGTACTCGAATTTAGGACACAGAGGTCAGGTATGTCAATTGCAACAATCAATTCCGTGATGCTAAGCTGCATAAATATTTCAATCAGGTCAAAATAATTTCTATCTTGGAGGTTACATGTTACGACGTTTTTTAGCAGTTTCGGTTTTTTTCATTCTGGCGAACACTGTTTTCGCACAGGATAATTTGAGTGTAGTTGGACGCCCACAGAAAATTAAAGATCAAATGTCAGCACGCGGGATGCAGGATCAGGCGGCTCCTGCGCTGACAATTATTGAGCCAAAGCCGGGCGCAACAATTTCCGGTTCGACGCTGAAACTTAAACTTGGAATCGGCGGAGATTTGAAGGGCTACCATCCGCACAAAGACCCCGCAACCAATGCCGGCAATCACATTCATGTGATTCTGGATAATCAACCCTACGAAGCGCATTACAGCCTGGACACCGGATTTGAACTGCGCAATCTGGCGGCAGGGAAACACACAATTCGTGTTTTCGCTTCGCGCCCCTGGCACGAAAGCTATAAAAATATTGGCTCATTTCAGATGGTCACGTTTACGGTAGCTGGCGGCGGCGACGTGTCAAAGCCTACGACAACCGCTGGCGGACAAACCATGGCAGAAGGCAAAGATTATGCTACGCAAAGTCAGGCCGGAGCCGTCAACGCGAAAAAACCTTTGCTGACGTATAGCCGCCCGAAAGGCGAATACAAAGGCGCTGATCCGGTGATGATTGATTTCTGGCTGAACAACGCCAAGCTCAAAGGCGAAGGCGGAAAATACCAAGTCCGTTATTCAATTGACGGCGGCGCAGCAAAGATGCTGGATAAATGGGAACCCATCTGGATTGATGGATTATCAAACGGGAAGCATACCTTCAAACTGGAACTCGTAGATGGCAAAGGAAACGTCGTAGATAATGGCGGATACAATTTCACCACGCGTGAAATCACTGTTGTTAAGTAAAGAACAAAAAGTGGCACGGATTTTTTGTCCGCGAATGTTCATAAAATTGTTCACGGCGCGGATAAAAAATCCGCGCCACTTTTTTTGCAGTCGCTATTTTTCTGTGACAGCCCCAGCCCTGGCCGAACGTAATATTTTGATCAGACATTTTGCTAATTTGGGTTCAATTTCTCCGCCCAGTGAAGTTTCCTCGCAAGTCGCTAACACAAGTTTTGCGCTTGGATCCATGACCGTAATCGTAAAGCGAGTCGTCCATTTTTTGCGGTAAACTTCAACAATTAAATCCGCCTCTTCTCTATCGCGATTCAGCATTAATCCCCACGCCACAAATTCCGGCTGTTTCAATAATTCACGTTCAAAAGCCTGCGCATTCATAAATCCTGATTTGGCATCAATGAAAATTGAATGGGCGGATCGCAAAATTGAATTCTTGTTTTGGCCTTGAACGTTACTGGTTAGAAAGCAGAAAAGTAGGCAGATGAGTGAGGCAGTTTTAATGAAATTCATAAATTTTTCTCCAGATGAAAATGCTACAGGTACAATAAAATAAGTCTGAAAAAAATTGTGCCTGGCTGTCACACTTAAAAAAGTGTGACAGCTTTGAGTGAAAAAATATCTTTAGAGTATTTGCGTTTTCAGGAGTTGACAGGTTATGACGGAGCTAGGAATCAAATGCAGAGCAATAGACGACTTTATGAGAAATTCCCATTATGAAGTAATAGGATATGTATGACATGAAAGATGACAGTAATACTTTGCTGGAGACGTACAGCTACAGTGGGCAATTAAGCGAAAGCGGATCGAAGACATTCTCTGTGTGGGAAGCAGAAGCTTCATTGCCGAATATACTGAAGCGAGCAATGGAATGGCGTGGACGAAGAGGGATTCCTTGTCGTCATGTGCAGGGAGTTTTTCAATGAGCAAGTCAAAGTATAAGTTTTATTGGCTGAGTGCAGCTCTTGTATTAATTATTTTGCTCGTCTTTAGAATATTGCACAATACCTCGCCGATTAACAAAGAAGAGTTTTTGCTTGAGGTTACGATTGATGGTGACAAAGGGAAGGTTCAGCAATTAATAGCAGAGGGTGTTAACCCTAATTATCAGGGTGCAGCTTACGGCTCTGCTCTTCTGTATGCATCTGGAAACGGTCATCTCGAGATAGTAAAATTTCTGATTGAAAAGGCAGCTAGTATTGATATTCAAAACGGCTTAGGCAGTACGCCGCTAATGGCAGCTGCTACAAGAGGATATAATGAGGTTGCTCAGCTACTTCTTGAAAAAGGGGCAAATCTTTATCTTAAAGATGCGGCAGGAGAAAATGCGTATAAAATTGCATTAAGGTATGACCAGTTAACAACAGCCGCCTTAATTGCAAAATATTGCCCAAATCAAAAATGCGATTGAGTTAGCAATGGGGGAGCAGCGGCTAATGTCATAATTGATCCTAATGGAATTGCCAGTCGGCCTGACCTTGACGTGGCGAACCAATTGGAAGTTTCGCTGCGGAAGTTCTCGCAAAATATGGGAATAACCCTGAATTGATTATTCAGAAGTCATTAAAGACTGACGGAGTGTCTAATGGTTCAGGCAGAATTGATTGGGCTTTACCCAAAGTTACGGAGTCCCCTTGCGTTGCTTACGCAGGGTATCACGGTCAAGCATTTGCTGAATAATATCAGATGGTGGCAATCGAAAATTTGTCTGTCGTAGCAGTGCTAACGCAGTTGGAAAATCTAGATATTCCATTTCTCCGGCACGTTCCAAAATCGCCAGTGTTCCTAACACGAGCAAATTATTCTTGCGCGCTTCTTTCGTTCCCTTGCGCTCATCAATCAAGACGGCGTTCGCCTGTAATTCAATTGCAAGCGCAATGGCTTCCCGTTCTCCGGCTCCTAATTTTTTGACCTGGGCAATAAACGTTGGGGAAGCGGTACGCACTTCAAGCCACGCCGGAGAAGAATCCGCCCAATTGGTGACGAGCTGTGGTGTACCGGGGTTATGAAATTCAACAAAGACGGCATCAGGAATAATGACACGTCCAAAAAGTTTTTCGAGAATGTGAATCTCGCCAATCAACACAAGATAATTGATGGACGTTGTGTCGGAGATAATTATCATTTGCCTAAGAGCGCATCAAGCCCCGCCCGTTGTTCGTCCAATTCCGCAAGGGAAAGCTGACCTTCCACGCCATACTGCTTGAGTAACCCATCTGCTTCATAAACTGCGATACCTAGCATTTCTGCCACTTCGCCAACGCTTAAAGCCTCTCGCTGGTACTCAGCAACAGCCCATCCTACCAGCGCGCGCCGCGCCACATCACCGCCATTAAACTGTCGAGCTATCGTATCGGGAATCGTTAATGTGAGTTCCATAGTGTTGTACCTCTCCTCTCAAGGATACATCGGAGCGGTTGCCGTGAGCAATCTGTGTAGCAAAGCAACGCGGATTCAGGGGGTACTTCTCATCCGTTTGTACTGCTCCGTAAGAAATCAGGTTAAAAATTTTCAGTCTGTTCGCACGCGTGAGACAAATTCATTACGTACTTTCGTAATCAACTCATCAATATTTTTAAGCGAGTATTCAGCCGTGCTGATGGGTGGCAGGAATTCGACATAGACATCATTGGGCAGACAATATTTTGTCCCCCGCCGCATCACCAATCTTGTATCATTCACGACCATTGGAACTATCGGCACGCCAGCCTCGAGAGCCATATAAAACGCGCCTTTTTTGAATTCTTTCAGCTTGCCATCTACGGAACGAGTTCCTTCAGCAAATGCTACGATGGAACGTCCGGTGTGCAGAACTTCGGCGCCAAGTTTTGTGCTAGCGATGGCGGCTTCGCGGTTGGTGCGGTCAATGGGGATGGCGTGAACCTGGCGAATTCCTTGCCCCATAATCGGAATTTTGAAGACTTCTTTTTTAGCCAACCACGCGGTATTTCTTGGAATACTCGAAATCAATAACGGCGGATCAAGATTGCTTTGATGATTGGCGACCATCACGTAAGCCTGATTCGGATCAAGTTTTTCGTAGCCTTTTACGTGGACGCGCGCGCCTGCGGCTTTGACATAACAACGCGCTCCGAATTTGCCGAAGGGGTAAATAAATTCCTTATAATTAAAAATTCCGCGCAGCACATACCCGATCAAAATCACGGGAATTCCAATGATAATGAAGCATAAAGCGGCGACGACGAACGTCCAGTAATAACGAAGTTTCGGCAGCAGACCTACGTCTGGTAAATCGGCTGTGCTAAAATTCGCGCTTTCTTGAGATGACATTTATTTACTCCAGCAAAAGGAACTCTTCGATGAATAGGAAGCTCACTACGCGCTTTGTGGCAATCGCGCTGCTAAGCCTTGCTTTTTTAACTTTAACTACTGACCCGAAAGCTCAATCAATTCCCACGCCAGCTTCGCAACTTGGCTTTGAGCCGGGCGATGATCGCAAGCTCGCGGACTGGGAACAGATTACCAAGTATTTCACTGCGCTTGATAAAGCTTCGGATCGTGTGATGTTGCGCGAAGTCGGAAAATCTACGCAGGGACGCCCGTTTTTATTGGCGACAATTAGTTCGTCGAAGAATTTGAAGAACCTGCAAAAATATCAGGAAATTCAAGCGAAGCTTGCCGATCCGCGCAAAATTAAATCTTCCTCCGAACTTGAAGAGTTAATCAAAAAAGGCAAAAACGTCGTCGCCATTTCGTGTTCGATTCATTCGAATGAAGTCGTCGCCGCGCAAATGTCTATGCAGCTGGCCTACACGTTAGCCAGCGAAAAAAGTGACGAAATGAAAGAGATTCTCGACAATACGATTATCCTTTTGTTTCCGTCCACGAATCCTGACGGCGTAGACATCGTCAATCACTGGTACTGGAAAACGCTTGATACAAAATCCGAAGGAACGATCCCGCCTCAACTCTATCACCCCTACGCAGGTCACGACAATAACCGCGATTGGTTCATGCTGAATCTGGTCGAGACACGCAATGTGACGGATGTTTTTTACAAGGAATGGTTCCCGCAAATTGTGTACGACGTGCATCAGCAGGGGCAGTATTCATCGCGAATGTTTGTGCCACCGTTTCTTGATCCGCCGAATCCGAATATTGATCCGACGTTGCTGCGACAGGTGGCTTTGATCGGAACAAAAATGGCGACGGATTTGCAAGCGGCAGGATTCAAAGGCGTCGCGACGAACATGCTTTACGATACGTGGTGGCACGGTGGAATGCGAACTGCGCCGTATTATCACAATGCAGTTGGAATTTTGACCGAAGCTGCGAGCGCGGATTTAGCTACACCAATCAAAATTACGAACGAAGAAATGCGAGCTGGTAAAAAAAATCGGACGAACGCTGAAGAGGATGAGAATAATCGCCGGCCTTCAATTCGCGGATTGCCGAATGCGCTGGAGCGCGCGACACATTTTCCTGATCCGTGGTTGGAAGGGGAATGGCGTCCGAAAGATATTTTAAAAATGGAGATGATGACTTCGCGGTCATTGTTGAAGATGGTGACGCTTTACCGCGAATCTTTTCTGCGCAATTTTTATGAAGCAGGAAAACGCGCAATTGAATCGAATGATAAAAATCAGCCTTTTGCCTTCGTGATTCCGAAAGCGCAACGCAATGAATTCGCTGCGTTGCGGATGGTCAGCATCCTCGCCGCACAGGGAATTGAAATTCATGAGGCGACGAAAAATTTCACGATTGATGGCACGAATTACGAGGCTGGTTCGCGGGTTGTTATGCTGAATCAACCGTACCGCGCCGGAGCCAAAGCGCTGCTTGAAGTTCAGCAATATCCTGAACGGCGGTTGTATCCGAACGGCCCGGCGGAGTCTCCTTATGATGTGGCAGGTTGGACTTTGCCGATGCAGATGGGTGTTGATTGCGTAACTGCGAAGGAGAAATTTGAAATTGAATTAAAATTATTAAGCGACGGAGAATTGCGCGAAGCCGTAAAGAAAAATCATCCGCGGATTGAAACAAAAGCACGAGTTGGGTTGTATAAAAGCTTTGCCGCGACAATGGATGAAGGCTGGACGCGATTGGTATTTGATCAATACCAATTGAAATATAATTCGTTGCTGGATGCAGAAATTCGCGGCGGAAATTTGCGCGAAAAATATGACGTCATTGTTCTTCCTGATCAAAGTGCTCGTGCGGTCATTAATGGTCAAAATTCCAAGTCGTATCCTGAAGAGTTCTCCGGTGGAATTGGCAAAGATGGAGTGAAAAATCTGCAAACATTCGTCGAAGCCGGAGGGACTTTGATTTGCTTCGACAACTCGGCGCGATTTGCAATTCAGGAATTTAAGCTGTCTCTCAAAAATGCTCTGACCGGAGTTAAGACATCAGATTTTTATTGCCCAGGCTCAATTCTAAAAGTGGAGCTTGATCAAAATCATCCCATCACAAAAGGTTACGGAGCGACGGTTGACGCTTATTTCTCCAGTAGTAGCGCGTTTGAAATTACTGACAGCTCACAAGTGCAAGTGATAGGAAAATATGCAGAAACGAATGTCTTACGATCAGGCTGGTTGTTGGGTGAAAAGTATCTTGCTGGCAAGGCTTCTATCGTTGATGCAAAGCTAGGTTCCGGTCATGTAATTTTATTTGCTTTCAGGCCACAACATCGTGCGCAAACAGTAGGCACGTATGAATTAATTTTCAACTCTATTAATTTGCATTATAATTCTTATTAATTTTTACATTTTTCTTTACAGCTGCTTGGTGTTGAACCAAAAATGTTTTAATATTTCACTGCTACAAACTCCTAAGAGTTACTTTTGCTTGGAAATTAAATCGGTAGTTTCCATTGCTACTCGCGTTCTAGTAACTTATCCCTGTGTACTTTGACTGTTATCTTATCGGCAGTCTAAGTCGAAAATTTAGGTAATTTGCGGTCCTCCCCCCATTACCTATGGTAAAAAAAATGACGAACTCTGCTTCCTCGCAGCCATAATCCCCCATGGCAGCGAACAAATCCCCTATGCTGAATCCACAAGATAATCTTGCGGATCAAGATCGTATTCAATTACTCGAAGCCCAGTGGTACATCATTACTAAAACTCTTGACAAAGTTTTGGGTACAACTTCGCTTTATGATGTTCTTTTAAAAGAGCTGGCAGCGGCTCTCAACCAAAATAAGCAAACTGCTGCTGAAAGAAAAAGTCAGCCTGATCTTAAATATCCCTTGCCCGGAATGGTTTATAGAAGCCCTGTTATGCAGGATTTAGCATTTCAGATTCATCGAATTCGAGACAGCAAAATGCCTGTCTTGATTACAGGTGAATCAGGCACAGGCAAAGAGGGAATCGCTCATGCAATACACTCCCTGAGCCAGCGAGAGAAAGGCCCTTTTGTTGCTTTCAACTGTACAGTTGTCACCAAAGACCTGATTAGCTCTCAGTTATTTGGGCATCGCAAAGGTTCTTTTACCGGTGCGGAAAGTAATAATCCTGGTTCGATCCGAAGTGCTGAAGGCGGCACAATTTTTCTAGATGAAATTGGTGATCTACCATTGGAATTACAACCTAAACTCCTTCGTTTCCTGCAAGAAAGTGAAGTCCATCCAGTAGGTGAAACGAAACCTGTTAAGGTTGATGTTCGCGTGGTGGCCGCGACGAATCGTGACTTGGAAGTGATGGTTGAAAAAGGGCTTTTCCGGGAAGATTTATATTACCGAATTAATGTTTTGAGATTTCACTTGCCGCCTTTAAGAGAACGACGAGAGGAAATCCCATTGCTGGCATATTACCTGCTTGAAAAATATGCACAAGAAGCTGGTAAGGAAAATCTTTCGCTGGCCTCAGACGCTTTAGCCGCGCTAACCTCGGCAGAATGGCCGGGAAATATCAGGCAACTGGCGAATGAAATTCAGCGTTCGATTGCGATTGTCGGAAATGGCGAAGCAATTGAGCCAAAGCATCTCTCTCATTTTGTCTCAAGTGAATTTAAGAAAAAAGGCAAGAATGATTGGCTTGATGAAATCCTTTCCAACGTTCCTGATGCTTCAAAACAAATTCAAGCACCTGCTTTTCAAACGCTTTCAGAAGGTGTGCAGGACCTGGAAAAGCAAATGATTGTGATTGCCTTGTTGCGGGCTGAATTTAATCTTTCAAGGACGGCACGTGATCTTGGGTTAACGAGACGTGGACTATATCTAAAGCTGGATAGATATAATATTGATCCTAAAGAACTCAAAAAAGCCAAAGCTCAGGACGCAAAGCCTGCTTAATTTTGTGAAGGATTATCCAACCTCCGGAGTGACGTCCAAACCCTATTCGGGCAAAGGCCGTCATTCCGGGTTTTAAGACTCCATCTGTGTTAGAAATCAGCATTTCCACGCGGTATGTAAGCTGTTTATTTATATCAGGCTCTGCTTCGACTCCAATTTTTTCAACTTTTCCTTCAAAAGTTTGATCCGGCAAAGCTCGTGCTTTCAATCGAATCATTGCTCCTTCTTTAATATCTCCAATTTCTTTTTCGGGAACCTGAATTCGTAACCGCAGCTGTTTTGTATCAGCAATATGGCAAAGCTCCCCGCCCTTTTCCAGATATTTTCCATTCAATTCTAATAAGTTCTCGCCCAGCACGATCCCGGCGCGCGGAGCTGTGAGTGATGTCGAGGTTTGCTTGCTTAGTAATATCTGCTCTCGCTGGCGGAGTGATTGTAAAAGTTTTTTTGTACTTTCTAATTCATTGGTGGTCTTGGCAACAGAGCTATGAGCGGATTGTAATTCAGTTTCATTAATCCGAACCTCACTGGTAGATTTTTCTACCGAGCGACGATGTTCAACTATTGCGTTCTGAAGTTTTTCGCGCGCTGCTTCAATTTCTAGGCGAGTTACATTAGCTTTATTTTCGGCTGTCTCCAGTTCTGCTTTAGGAACAATATCTTCCTGATACAGCTGTTTAGCTCGCGCTAATTGCGTTTGAGCCTCCTCGAGGCGTGATTTTTTCAGGTCAATATCAGCTTGCAGCATTGCCAGAGCTGCCGGAAAGTCAGAGTCTCGCCCTGCGCCACCAAGCTTTCCTTTGAGAATTCGTTGTTGTTCCTGCCTTAATTCTCGATCAATTCTCGAAGCCGCTTCAAGCTCTGCTGAAGCCCGCTCAATTCCTTGTTGTTTAGTTTTAATGTCTCCTAACGAGCGTTCATAGTCACCTTCAATTCTGACAATTTCAGAACGGAGACTCATCAATTCTGAGGTTAAATCGGGATTACTAAGCCTTGCCAATTCTTTACCCGCTTCGACCTTATCACCGGGACTGACGAGGATTGTTACCATGCCTGCCTCAGGAGCGTTAATCAGTGACTCTTTTTCTTTCATTGGCGTTAATGCGCCATAATTTCCAACTGATGCTTCAAAAGGAATGAATAAAATACTAATTAATCCGATCAATAAAAGAGCTAGCACAATTCTTCGTTTCCAGATACGTGGGATCGTCAGGCGTTCACTCGAAGTTATTACCTGGGGAGACGGCTCACTTTCTACCGTTGATTTAGTATTTTTTCCAAGAAATGCCGTACTTATGGCTTCAGCTCCTTTACCGATTTGCCTTCGTGTTAAGACGGCAACTATGCCTCCGGTTAAAACAAAACCTATGAGGTTGAAATTGTTGACGAAATACTCATTAAGATAATTGAGCATAACCAACAAAAATAGAATTGTATAGCCAAGTGATAATGGTGCAAAGAAGAAGTAAACCCATCGCTGGCGGATGCTTATGGATGAATCTACGACTTCGCCAAATGTTATTCGTTGTAATAATAAGCGCCAGTAGCTTCTGGATTTCTCCATTAGATTTGGCAATTGCATCGCCTGACTAAAAAAATAATATCCGTCCAGCTTAATGAGAGGATTTGCATTAAATGCAATATTTAATAAGCTTCCAAGGCAAAAAATAAGTGCGATGTCGGCTAATTTTGAATATGGCTCAAGCAACATCCAGCAAAATAAAGAGAGTGCTCCAACCAATAGTTGCCAATAAACGCCAGCCGCGATCACCCAAAGTCTTCGGCTGCGTTGAGGGATTAAGTGAAGTCCTGACACATTACAATAAAGAGCAGGAATGAAGTAAAAAATAAGTAAAATTCCAATCTCATTGGAGCGTCCACCAAAGGCTTTACAAGTTAATCCGTGAGCGAATTCATGCGAGAACACTACTAACAATCCGGCTATTATAATTAGTATATAGTGATCCGCACTTAGACGCGTGGCGTGAATGCTTAATTGATCCCAGTTCTGTAACGCTAGAAATAATATGAAAAGCTTTAAAAGCAGGGTGATAATTACAAACCAAGGTGTCCAGACCCAACGAAGCATTGGGACAAGGCTGCCGAATAATGCATCAGGATTAAAAAGGCTAAATCGGAGATAAACATGACGTGAGAGTTGTTGGTTGGATATAGCAGGTGTAAGTCCCTGACCTGCCAGTAAATTGTATTGAGCCAGTTTCTTGAGAAATTGTATGATTGTAGCAACAGTGAGTACGCCACCGTAAAGTTTGCCAAACTCTGAAGCTATATCCTTTAAGCTTCGATCGACAATTAGTGACAAAACATTATATTCCGTTTGGCCGAGCTTGATGTACCTTCCTACATTAGGATCGCCGAGAATATAAACAGTTTTTCCATGCTCTATTTGTGTAGAGATTTCAACTTCGCTACTAATTTCCGGGGGGTACTGACAGAATAACGTATTCATTAAATTATTGCATACTATCTATACTTTGGTTACCTTGTAGGCTCTGCCGGCAAGTCCTTATTTTATATAGATATAGCTTTGTATTACATTAATAGAAGAGTGGAAGGGGTAATAGGTACCCCGATAAAAAGGGCTTTAATTTTAAAGAAAATATAAAAATAATTAGTAAAGCTATTTAAATCAATATTTTAAAGCCTAAACAAACCAATCTTCAATTAATGATTATCATTTGGTATGCCGAATGCATAGATATAGAGCAATAGAGTAGCAACTCAGATTTTGTCTGAGAAAAAAGATAAGAATACTGATTACAAGCTGTATCACTCCCCCTCGATACCATTGGGACACATCATCCGATAGATGTGTAATGGAAAAAGTTAGCGGATTAATAAATGTGGCAGAGA
>JAYTCQ010000431.1:0-9711 GCA_043736395.1 Blastocatellia bacterium
GCGGGGGAGTTTCGTATTGTAACCTCAACAGTTGGGACACGAAAAGATTTAGAAGAAATTTTAGCACTGGCCTCTGACGGCAGCATCCGATGCCGTGTCACGAAGGGTAAGCTCGATGACATCAATCAGATTTTTGATGACATGGAAAAAGGTAAACTTGTCGGACGCGTAGTTTTACAGATGGAAAATTTATGACCCAGCGAATCACTTCAAAATTCAACAATCGTTCGACTGCAATGGAAGTAATCGAAGGGATTAATTTAACGGGTAAAACCGCAATTGTTACCGGAGCGTCTTCCGGACTCGGCGTCGAAACTGCGCGTGCTTTGGCGGCAGCGGGAGCGGAAGTGATTTTGCCCGTACGCAATCTTCCGAAAGGCGAAGCAGTCGTGGCTGACATCCGAACTTCGACGGCGAATCAAGCTGGTTACGTGGCGGAATTAGACCTGGCAGATTTTGCGAGCATCCGAAAATTTGCGGCGGAATTTTTGAGTAGCGGCAAGTCCCTTCACATTCTCATCAACAACGCCGCGATTATGGCTTGTCCGTTAACGCGTACGGCGCAGGGCTACGAAGCGCAAATTGCAACGAATCATTTAGGACATTTTTTGCTTACAAATTTGCTTATTCCGGCGTTGGAAAAAAGCGCGCCTGCGCGGATTGTTTCGCTCTCTTCGCTGGGGCATCGCCTTTCGCCCATTGTGTTTGAAGACATCCATTTTCAGGAAAGAGAATACGATAAATGGAAAGCCTACGGTCAAACGAAGACCGCGAATTCATTGTTCGCAGTTGAACTGAACCGTCGTTTCAGCCCACTAGGAATTACGGCGAATGCAGTTCATCCCGGAGGCATCATGACAGGGCTGCAACAACATTTAACGATGGAAGAAATGACAGCTTCAGGATGGTTCGACAAGGACGGAAATCCTCATCCGGTCTTCAAGAATATTGAGCAGGGCGCTGCAACTTCGATCTGGGCAGCGACCGCACCGGAGCTGGAGGGCAAGGGCGGAAAATATCTGGAAGATTGCAATGAAGCCGAAGCCTATTTACCAGAAAAAAAGATGTCTGGTGTCATGCCTCACGCGTTAGATGCTGATGCAGCGGCGCAGTTGTGGGCAGTTTCTGAAGCAATGGTAGGATAGGCGTCCCGCCTTTCCATAAACTAAGCAAAGCGAAGTTTGGAGAAATTGCAGGCGAGGACTTTTCTAGCCACTGAGGACAGGCGGGGACGCCTATCCTGCCTTTTATGGAACCATTTGTTGCGATAGATTTTGAGACCGCAGATTTCGGGCGTGACAGCGCTTGCGCAGTTGCATTAGTGCGCGTCGAAAATAATCAAATCGTAGCCAAGACCCATGCATTAATCCGTCCTCCACGTTCACGATTTCAATTCACTTACATTCACGGCATCACCTGGGAACAGGTTAGGAATGAACCTGCTTTTGGTGAAGTCTGGCCGGTGCTGGAAGAATATCTGGAAGGGGCAAAATTCTTCGTCGCGCATAACGCGCCATTCGATCGAGGAGTTCTGGAGCATTGTTGTTATGCCGCAGGCTTGGCTCCTCCGCGCCTGCCATTCAAATGTACCGTGCAACTCGCGCGAAAAATTTGGAAGCTCCCATCGAATAAACTGAATCTCGTGTGCGAACATTTGAATATCCCACTTAAACATCACGATGCACTTTCGGATGCGGAAGGCTGTGCGAAAATTGTGATTGCCGCGATGGAATATCATCATGAAAATCTAATCGCTAAACCCCTAGCTTGGTAGTATTAGTTTACATTTTACTATTTTAAAATAATTTATGACTACATTAATAATCTCCCGAAATTTATTTATTCTACTAATTTTCTCATTAGCGCTTTCAGCCCAAACCGCCAAGCATCCGCTAAAACTCGACGACATTGCGCGCTTTCGTGAAGTCCGCGATCCGCAGCTTTCTCCCGATGGGCAAACGATTGCGTACGTGGTTTCGGCGATTGATGTAAAGGAAGATAAAAGCATTTCGCACGTGTGGACGATCAGCTACGACGGCAAAACGAACCGTCAAATGACGGCGAGTCAGGAAAGCGAAACAGCTCCGCGCTGGAGTCCTGACGGCAAATATCTCGCGTTCACTTCTTCACGTCCGGGGACGGCGAAAGGCAATCAGGTTTGGTTGCTGGATCGAAGCGGCGGTGAAGCTGTGCAGTTGACGGATACGAAAGGGAAGCTGCAAAGCTACGAATGGTCACCTGATTCCAAGCGACTGGCTCTCGTGATTGGTGACTCTGATCCCGATGCAGATGCAAACGCTAAGGCTGCTGAATCCGGCGGCAAGCCTAAAGCTTCGAAGCCGATTGTTTTGGATCGTTATAAATTCAAACAGGATCAGCAGGGGTACCTGGTGTCAGGTCGTCACAACTATATTTATTTGTTTGAGATCGCGACGAAGAAAACAGAGCGGTTGACGAAAGGAACCTGGGATGAATCGGCCCCGACGTGGTCTCCGGATGGATTGAGCATCGCATTTTTTAGTAATCACTCCGCTGAATCTGATCGTGATCCGATTAACCAAATTTTTGTTGCCGAAGCTAAACCGGGAGTTATTGAAAAAGCGTTGACTCCGGTAACCAGTCGCGGTTCGCGTTCGAGTCCTCAATGGAGTCGCGATGGAAAATTTATAACATTTCTGGAATCAGACGAACGGAAATTTAATGCCTACAGCATGGATCATTTGACGGTTGTCGCGACGGAAGGCAACAGCGTCCCGACCCGCATAAAATCAGTCGAAGCATTGGATCGCGGGGTCTCGGCTCCACGTTTTTCTGAAGACGGAAAGCTGATTAATTTTCTGGTGACTGACGATCAATCCGTCTATCCGGCGCAGGTGAATATTGCTTCAGGTGTGGTTACGCGGTTAATGAAATCGCCGGTAGTTTTATCTGGATTGGATTCACAAGGGAAGTCTTCAATCGCACTGGCTGGTGGTAATGCGAAGTATACCGAAGTCTATGCTGTCGAAAATGGAGCGCTGCGACAGCTCACGAAACACAACGATGATTTGTTGGCAGAATTGGAACTCGGACAAACCGAAGAAGTCAGCTTCAAGAGCAAAGATGGCACGGAAGTTCACGGCTTGCTGACCTATCCGGTTGGATCTGTGAAGGGCACGAAAGTCCCATTTTTACTGCGTATTCACGGCGGCCCGAATGGTCAGGATCAACATTCGTTCAGCACCGAAAAACAACTTTTCGCGGCGAATGGTTATGCAGTTCTGGCGGTAAATTATCGAGGCAGTTCAGGGCGCGGACAAAAATTCTCACGTTCAATTTTTGCAGATTGGGGGCATTACGAAGTCGAAGATTTGCAAGCTGGTGTTGATCACGTCATCAAAATGGGAGTGGCTGATCCTGAAAAATTAGGCGTTGGCGGATGGAGCTACGGCGGAATTTTGACGGATTATTTGATTGCGAGTGATACGAGATTCAAAGCGGCGGCGAGCGGCGCGGGCACTGCATTTACTGTGTCCTACTACGGTGTAGATCATTACATCACGCAGTACGATTATGAAATTGGCCCACCGTGGGAAGCAAAAGCCTGGGAGACTTATCAAAAACTTTCGTATCCGTTTTTGCATGCCGACCGAATTAAAACTCCGACCTTATTTTTATGCGGAGAAAAAGATTTCAATGTTCCGGTCTCCGGCAGCGAGCAGATGTATCAGGCTCTGCGCAGCCTCAACATTGACACGCAACTCGTCATTTATCCTAATGAATTTCACGGAATTTCCAGACCGAGTTATGTACGCGATCGCTATGAAAGATATTTGGCATGGTATGAAAAATATTTGAAGAAGCCTATAGCAGATGTGAAAAGTGTTGCTGCTCCCGATTCGCCACAACGTTAATTTTGTAAATCTTTATTGACGATAGAGTTACGAAATTATTGATTGATGAGAGACCGAGTGGTGTTGGATGAACTTTTGTAATTCGTCTATAACGAGCTGCGCCGAGTAGCTTCTCGTCAAATTTCGAAAGAACGAAAAATCGTACATTGCAACCGACTGCCCTTGTCCATGAAGTTTTTTGCGACAATTACACTAGCAAAACACCTGGCGATTCTAAAATCCGACACGAACACGAAATATTTGGCGGAAAAAATAAATTTCGAAATTATTGTTACTTAGATTTTAGAAACTAAAGTACAATCACGCTCCGTTAGCCCCTCCACAACTTCACACCAACAAAGGAAAAAATTATGGCACTTCGAGTAATTCATTTGAGTGGATTTAATAGTTCAGATATTCGTGGAAGGATAGTCGTCGAAACTTCCATTATGACTGCTCAAGCACTGAGCCGGACGGCGGATGGATGTCTGTGTTGGTCGGATGTACGATTTTTGGATGATGCGTTTGGGAAGTTGATGGTGTTGGACAAGGAGGGAATCACCTATCGCAAAGGCTTGCGTATGTCGGCTGGGCGGCATTTATTTTCGATCCTGACAGGGAAGAAAATTTTTCCGGGTCCAGGACAACATCCTTATCAAATCAAGAACAACATTAATGCTCCTGCGATCAATGTTGAAGGCGGGATGTCATTTCCAAATGCTTATGGATTAGATGCCATTCACAGTGATTATTACAGTTTGGCAAGCCTGCAAATTGATTCTAAATACGGGCACTTTTGCAACGGACAATGGGATACATCGTTAAAATTTAATGGACCGTTTTCTGGGAGTGCGAGTGCGCTTCCGATAGATAGGTTTTTTGCCGGTTATCAAAGAATGCTCAATAACGATACAACGCTTTGCCAGCAAGATAAGAACGATATTTTTGCGTACTGCGTCTTACAATTCTGGTCAATTTTTGGCAAAGGAGCATCTGTTTCGAGGGCAATTGGAGCTGGTGGCGGAGGGTCTGTTGCAGGGGGCGGAATGTCAAGTTTCTCAGCAACAAGTCTCACCGGCGTTTCGTTTAATTTTCCAATTCCGGTTCCTGCGTTACCGGCAAAATTTTCAAGTTCATTTCGACGTGTAGCTTTGGACTATGTGCTCTCTGCTCCCGGGTTTATAAATTTTGCATCGGCGTTTGGAATTAGCCCAAGTTATGGAGCAAACGCCTATCCCCATATTCCATAATTCATTCGAAAATTATTTAATGGCTAAAGCATTAGGCGGAGAAGCGACTCCGCCTAATTTATTTAGCGGTGCGGAAGTAAATAAAAATTCATAGCTTTTATCTTCAGTACAAGCCTTCGCCAATGGGTCTAAATTAAACATCTCGCCAATCGGCATTCCCCACAATCCAATGATTGTACTGTGCATCATCCCCCCTTTTTCTTCGGAAGCGGGATAGGCTTCGAAATCCGGATTGTCAGTTGCAATGGCTGCAAAATGATGATCCCAGAGAAATCTTAAAGAATCTTCGCCTTGCCGCAAGCCGCCAATTTCCAAGGCTCCGGGTTGCGCGAGCTGTTCACGTTGCTCGGCATTCAGCGTGAGATACCATTCAATCCATCCAGTACGAACGATCAAAATATCCCCAGTTTGAAATTCCACATTTTGCCATTTGGCGGCGGCTGTTAATTGTTCAGCGGAAATTTCTGAACGTTTATTGGGAGCGAAATCTATCCCGTGCACGGCGGCAAATTTTGGATAGTCAATTAACACGCCGCGTCCGGCAATGCCGCGTCGCGCCCAATGTTCAATACCATTTCGTGTTCCGGCTTGTCCGGTAATCTGCTTCATCTGGACGCCGTTGTAGAACCCATGTTCAGGATGTCCGAAGTGCGTTAAGCCGTCCCACTGCGACGACGATTGTGTATTGAAATTATCGTACACATCATCGAAAACATTTTTCCTGCGCGACCTGATTGAATGCTGCAAGACGGAACGAGCAAAGAGCGGTGGATGCGGTAATTCCAGTTCCCAATTGAGCGCGAAGACCTGACCGGATTTGACTAGACGAGAAGCAGCGGCTACACGTTCGGGAGTGAGCAAGTTGATAGTTCCGATTTGATCGTCGTCGCCGAAAACTCCCCACGCGGAACGCGGCGGAGCATCGGATTTGATGGGTAATTCGTCGAACGAAGGTAATGTATTCATGAAGTGTTCCTTATTATGATTTTTGGGTTTTTTATCTTTACAGCAGACAAAGATTATAAACAAGCGAAGTAGCGCATTCAGACAGGGAAGGAGCTTTTTTCATCCACGAAGGACACGAAGAAACACGAAGGGGGAAGAGGCTCGTAGCTTTGGGCGATTAGCTCTCAGTCAACCCGGCTAACATCTAAATTATAATGGCTATCGCTCTTCCCCTTCGTGCTTCTTCGTGTCCTTCGTGGATGAAAATTCAGAGTTTCTGCTAAGAATTGAGTAATGCAATAGATTAGCGTTTGCGGTAAACGCTTTTGACAGGCGGGACGCCTATCGTACCTTTCATTCAGTTCGCGCAAATTTTACGAAAGTTTATTTTCGATCAATCCGAAGAATTTTAGCTCCTATTTTTCGTGGTCAATTGATGGCATTACATAAGCATTGAGCGAGGCCATTTTGGGGTATGAGATTGCTCTGGAGGCATTCGATTCCGATGTTATTTCTCAGGACTGATGATGACTCCAGGTGCCTGTTCATGGGTGGATGGCAGCTCTCCGGTTTGGTATTTTTCATCGCCGAAGGGGTTTACAAAAAAGCTCATCTCTATACTCTGAGAGCGAAATCACTCAACCGAATATCATAGGCATGACATAGGAATATCACTAAGTCAAAATGAAAAATAAAAACATTGACAGGGCAAGAATAATTCTTTTAGACTGCATCCCGTAACAGCCTCGAAGAGAAATCTTCTTTGAATTGCCTTCGACACTAATCAGCATACAAAAGCCTTCGAATTGAGATCCCCCGATCAAGTATTTCACGACAACCAAACAAACTATTACTGGTTCTTAATTGACAGCCTTGCTACTAGCAATTGCTGCGATTTCGTCACTTAGCCAAAGTGGGTCCGTTTAAATTTTGGGTTCAAAAAATAGCCGTTCAAGGCTGCGGGCAATCTCAATTTTTCATACAACAGAAAATTTTTCTGTTGTATGAATCTCTCAATTTATTCAGTGCTTCACAGACAAAAAATAAAATGTCTGGAAGGGGGTTTTGAATGTTATCTAGTCGTGTATCACTTTGTTTATTAGCCGCGTTATCCCTCTCAGCCGTAGGTGCGCCGGACACATGTTCAGACACAAACTTACAGAAATCAGGAAAGATCGGAGTCGGACGGTTGCCACAGGAAATGGCTCCCGGAGATTTCAATCAGGATGGGAAACTTGATCTGGTCGTCGCCAATTTTTCTTCTAATACAATTTCAATTATTCCGAATGGTTTAATTAACAATCCAGCTGCGCAGATCGAAAAAGTTGAGCTTTCAACTGGTCGCGGACCAGTCTCCGTCGCGGTTGGGGATTTCAATAATGACGGTTTGAGCGACATTGCCGTTGGCACGTATTGGGGCCACGCCGTTACCGTCTTTGAATGCGATGGCGAATTTTCATTTAAGGCTCCACATCAAATGCCAATCGCTGATTACGTTTCAGCTATTACCATAGGTGATTTTAATGGTGATGGTAACCAAGACCTGGGAGTCGCCTTAATTAGTGGATATACGTTTATGGCGAATGGTCACGGGAACGGTGAATTCAGCAACTACGAATACGTCATGACAGCGCCAGATCCGCGTGGTCTGGTCACAGTGAAAACTGCTGGCTTTGGCTATGATCAACTTGCCGTCACTGATTTCAATGGTGAACTTAAAATTGCTTATCACGAAAGTGCTACCAATTCCGGTGAAACAAAACTTTTGTTTGATGAGGGAACCGGAGCCTTAGCCGCAGGCGATCTTAACGGTGATGGAAACAGTGATCTGGTGTTCGTGAATGAGCGGACAAACAGACTGACTTCGGTCATCAAGTACTCTTATCTGAATCTCGGAGAAGTTACGAATTACGATTTGCTGTCTTCGCCAAAAGCAGTTGAACTGGCGGACTTTAACAACGACGGTAAATTAGATGTGAGCATTCTGGATGAGTCGAATACAGTTTCAATTTTGCCAGGTGACGGAAACGGAAAATTTGGTAAAGCGTCAATTTTTGCAGTTGGCTCAGGTAATGCATACGCCCGATTTTTGTCCACAGCAGATTTTAATGGAGATCGCAAAGTTGACCTTTCGGTTTCCGGACAATTGTCAGGTGATGTTACTGTGTTAATGAATGCGACCCTCACAAATGCAGCCTGTGACAGCCTTGATACGCCGCCCTCGGTGACTGGTTCTTCCATCACTTTGGTGCAGGGATCACGTCAAAGCTGGGCAGTTCTGGCAAGCTCAAGCGATGCTGAAACGGCGGCCAGTGATTTGATGGGCAGTGTGCTTTCAGCTCCATTCGGAGTCGCAGTGCTGGGCATTCAAAATGTGAATGGAAATATTCATGGCGATATTTGGACAGACTGTTCCGTTCGTTTAGGTGAGCAGGAAATTTTAATTAACGTCACCGATGCAAGCGGGCATAGTTCAATTGCAAAATTCAAACTAAACATTATCGCAAACGCCAGTCCGTCTGTCGGCGATTATGCCGATGTAGCTTTAGCGTCAGGCGGTACGGCGATGGCCCATCCGAACTCAGCACCTTTAGATGATTTTTTTGTTTCGGATGTGAAAGTTGTAGCTCCGGGTTTTGATGGACAGGTTTCCATTGATCCTGGCACCGGAAATGTCAGTCTCAGCAATGCGGTGACTTCAGGAAATTACCGAGTTGCTGTTGTCATCACTGATAATTGCGGAAAACAGGGAGCCAAAATCTTTAATGTCAAAGTGAACTAAGTAAATATAAATTCCCAAATAATTACTGGAGAGATCGCACGTGCGATCTCTCTTTTTTTAATTGTAATATTTGTTATGAACGGAATCTTTCAATCGCGTAACTTCACATCAATTCAACCTGTAGTGCTTGACCTTCACTTTTCAAATCTTCATGATGATTTAGTTTTTTATTCAAAAATTATATGAGTTGAAATCTTTTAGGAATACTCTTCAAAATTTCAATTTCTTGCACCACGTCCAGCGAAGTTAATGAATTTTTTTATCAGCACGATCACCGAACTTCAGGAAATCACCTTATTAACCTGGCGCGTTATTCGCTCATTATTTCGACCTCCTGTTTATTGGCGCGAAATGGTGGTGCAGATGGACGCGCTCGGCTTTGGCAGTTTGATAATTATTTTACTAACAGGAACGTTTACTGGTGGCGTGTTATGTTTGAATTCTGCCAATACACTGCAAAAATTCGGTTTCGGATCACAGACAGGGCAATTGGTGGCGACCAGTTTAATCAGGGAATTAGGGCCGGTGCTGACTTGTCTGATGCTCGCAGGCAGAGTCGGTTCAGGCATAGCAGCGGAAATTGGTTCAATGCTGGTGAGCGAACAAATTGACGCCATGCGGGCATTAGGAACTGATCCGGTGAAAAAGCTGGTGGCGCCGCGAATCATTGCGATGATTTTGATGACTCCGTTATTAACTATCATTTGTGATTTAATGGGAATCCTCGGTGGGCTATTTGTGGCAACTTCACAAATGAATCAATCTTCTGCTGTATATTTGGCTTCGACGCAGGATGCGATTACGATGAATGAAATTCTCGCCGGGCTGGTCAAGCCTTTTGTCTTCGGATTTATTATTGCAG
>JAYTCQ010000432.1:0-19363 GCA_043736395.1 Blastocatellia bacterium
CTAAAAGCTCCGCCTTTTAGCACCTCACGGCAGCGGAGCCGCGAAGACATCGGTTGCTATCAAAAAATAAAAAGAAATGAATAGAAGAATTAACGATTACTAAATTACGATTTTTGCGGCTCAGCCGCCTGAGGCTATCGGAAAGGCGGAGCCTTTCCGATAGCCTCTTTCAGTATTTGGGCTACGCCCTAAGTGGGGAAATTTATTTTCTGCTATTGGGTTCCTGCTTGCTAAATTGCGTATAAGCAACGCGGAACAGCTCTGCCAACGCAGCCGCGCTCTCGGTCGAAAGATTTCGGTCGGCGCGCAAATGCACTTCGACAATGTCGGGTGTCGCTTCAGTCGGAAAATAAATTACCGGCTGCTCCTGTTTGGCTCCGCGCTGTTGCTGGTTCGCGCCCATAAATCTTTCGACGGGCATTTTCAGCCACTTCGTCATACGCGCAATATTATCAGCGTCCGGTTGGCAGGTTCCGTTTTCGATCCGCGAAAGCGTCGAAGCCGAGACTCCGGTCGCCTCTGCGACGGCCCGCAATCCCATCTTTTGACGTTCGCGTTCACGTTTGACGGCACGCCCCAATTCAACAACATTTACTAAACTATTTTCAGAATTATTCATAGCTGATGCCATAAATGCTCCTTTCGTTATGCCTCAGACCTATTCCGATGCAAAAAAAGAGTAGCATGGAAAAATCTTTCCTGCAACAGTTGTTTCATACTTGCAACAATAAAAAACTCGTGATACACTGTTTCACAGATGAGACAAGCACAGCAACTCAACAGGGAGCGAAGCTGATTGTTTTGATCTAAAAGGACAACTTTAATGAGAGGAATTACTGTTATGACAAACGCAAATACGAACGCGACTGACGAAACCGCAATTAATAATTTTAATAATCCAATGTTGAGATCGCAGTGGTCTGAAGAAGCTGAAGATACGAATCCGATCAAAGATAACGTCCTTCCTTTTTCTTTCACGCAAACCTTACGCAATTTACGCGAGCCGTTAGATTCCAAACTCGTCAAGCAGCGTGAAGGTTGGACGGATTATTCCGGCAACAAGCACATGGTTGATTACGTGGAATGGCATACGGTCGCAGATATTTTAGATCAAACCGCTCCAACGTGGGGACATACCATTAAAAAAATTACTCAGATCGGCGAATCGCTGGTCATTGTGGCGGCAATTTCAATTGATGGCGTGACACGCGAAGGCATCGGGACTGGCAACGCCGGTTCAGAAACAGGCATTAAAAAAGCTGAGCACGATGCTTTAAAACGAGCTGCGATTAAATTTGGAATTGCCCGTGATTTATATCAACGCGATGGACAGACCGTTGAGTCAGTCCGACAAAATTATATCGCTCCGGCGAAACCACAACCGAAACCGTTTCCGACGAATCCATTAGCGAAATCGGTTTCAGAACTGGCGACGCCGAAGCAAATCGTGCTGATTCGCGCGGTCTGCCGTGACTTGGATATTGATGTCGATACCGAGTTACAGGAAGCCATGAAATTAAATTGCAAGCTGGAAGAATTATCCCGCCGTGCCGCTTCTTCATTCATTGATCATTTGAAGATGTTGCAGGAAGGAAATGAAATCCCGATTGTGCGACGTGCCAGCTAAGGAGCATTAATGGTTAGGACTCACGGATTAACACATCTCAATTTGGCTGTTCTCGATCCCGAACGTTCGCTGCGCTTTTACGAACAGGTGTTTGGGGTAAACGAATATTTTCGGGACGAGAACAGCATTCAGGTGCAAGGCCCCGGTGGTTACGATGTGATTGCTTTTGAGAAAAGCGCGGCAGAGGCCGGAAAGACGGGCGGGATAACGCATTTTGGATTTCGCTTACTTGACCCGAAGGATATTGATCAAGCAATTGAGGAAGTTACGAATGCTGGCGGGACTATTATAAAACGTGGCGAGTTTGCGCCGGGATTTCCGTTTGCTTATGTCCATGATCCTGACGGTTACGAAATAGAAATCTGGTTCGAATAATTATCAAAAATCAACAGGAGACATTATGTTAGACAAAGTCAAACCGATACCGGAAGGCTATCACTCAGTAACACCATATTTAATCGTACAGGGCGCAGCTGATGCCATCGCATTTTACCATCAGGCATTTGGCGCGACGGAACTGTTTCGCATGCCAGATCCGGACGGCAAAATTGGCCACGCTGAAATCAAAATTGGAGATTCGCCAATTATGCTGGCGGATGAGCATCCTCAAATGAATTTTCGCAGCCCGCACGCATTTGGCGGCACACCAGTTAGCCTCATGATTTACATGGAAGACGTAGACACAGTCGTGGATCGCGCCGTGTTTGCCGGAGCGAAATTAGTCAAACCTGTTCAAGATCAATTTTACGGAGATCGGTCAGGCACAATCATTGATCCATTTGGGCATCAATGGACTATCGCTACGCATACGGAAGATGTCGCGCCGGAAGAAATGAATCGGCGCATGGAAGCGGAGATGAAGAAGTCTACCGCTGCATAGTTTTTGAAATTAGTCACGTGGTAGTAGCTGTCAGGTTACTGCCACAGTTCTTGTTAGTTGGACTACTACCACAAGGAGGTAACAACTTATGCTTTATCAAAGATCGAATTTTACTTTACCACCTATTACCAATGAGTTTATTAATGGCGCGCTCGAACAGGAGAAGCCCAAGCCTGTCTCGAAAAAAGAACGTGTTTTAAAGCTTTATGAACAAGGAATTACGGATGTGGCTGCTCTGGGACGTCAAACGGCTACGAACCCATCGTATGTCGCAGATGTGCTGCGTCAGGCGGGTTTGTTGACAGGCTATTTTGATTTATACACATCAACAAATACGGAGCAAAACGTCTATTCGCGGTTTTTCCGTCACGTGTTGACGTACAAAAATCTTGAAGCCGCTAAAAAATCCGTTGATCGGATCGACAGCCTTTACAAATATTTCGAAGAGATTGGCGACCGAGCCGGACAGCATCAGGCGATGGTCATTGCTTTAACTGGAAAAAATCGTGCTCGTTGGAGCGGCAAGCATGAAGAAGCAGCGGTTTTCCACGAATGGCTCATAGCTCATTAAGAAGTTCGCAGTAGGGAAAGTTCGCAGTTCGCAGTAAAGAAGTTCGCAGCCTTGCTCTGAACTGTATTTACTGCGAACCGCGAACTAACAACTGCGAACTTCTTTACTGCGAACTTTTTTATGCAAATTGCTTGTAAAAGATTTGGTTGTCAAAAAGCAGTCGAAGTTTGTTACTGGTCGTGCAAGTATCGTCGGACCTGCAAGGACTGGTCGAACGCCTTGAACGTCGCCCCCGGCATCGCCTTGATTTCTGAAAGATTGGAATCCGCTGCTGCAAAATCTGGGCGCACGTTCGAGGCAGCTACATTGCTAAAACCAGTCAAACTTAAACGCAAATCATCCATCGAGAGGAAATTAATGGCGAAGCCAATTTCAGAAGAACCAAAATCAGAACCTGTTATTCGAGAAGTATCCGCGCCTAAGCCGGTGAAGGCATCGGTCGTAACTCCGGTTATCACTAAAGCTCCGGTGATAGCTAAGGAACCAAAACCAAAACCTGTTTCGGACGGGGTTGTTTATTTAATCCTGAGCAAAAATGGTAAGTATCGTGAGTTGCGCGAATCACAACTCATCAAAGAGGCTTCGACAATTCTTAAAGACCCTACGCTGCGCTTATTTAAAGGGCAGCATCTGGTTCCTCATATCACCTTCAAACCACAAGGTGAATAATCTTCCGGCGATCAGAACGAAGTGCAAGTTTTCGCAAACGCAACAACCACTGAAAAAGCCTCAGCCATGCGTCACTTGTCACAGCACCGCTTACGAAAATTGTGCTTCGTTCTGGTTTCGGGAGTTAGTCGTAAGTTCGCCCTGTAAAAGTTTTCTGGTCAGGATTAGATGACCGAAGATGGCAACCATCACTAAAACTGCCGGCAACCAAACATAAGGAAAAAATAAAACCCACGTATTCAGATTTTCAGGCTCACTGCCAAAGCCACGCACAAAGGGTGAACCAATGACCGCAATCATTGCGATCGCAATCAAACAATAGATTCCCCAGACATTCCAAATCCAGATGAGCCATTTGGGCGTATCGGGCTTGAATTTCAAAATTACCAATAAAATCAAGGCTCCCAAGCCGGTCATGACATCGAAATTATATCCTGAATACGAAAGCTGAATCGGCATGATCTTTTTTTCAAAAGCCTGATGCATGAGCAGTTCAAGTGGAAAGCGAAAACTTTGCAGCGCGACAATCGCAAAAAATGAAGTATTCGTTGCAACAGATTTTCCAACCGCAGAAAATCCTGTTGCAAAGGTCGCAACCAAAAATGAAACCATCATGACAATGAACGGAGGTGGGAAGATGTCCATTCTTGGCAGCAGCCCTGAGAGTGTGGCAATAGCACTTACCCCTAACCAAAACAAAGAGATTGGGGTGAGTATTTTTAAGTGCCGACGATTGCCTTGCGAATACACGATGACACATAAAACAGACATCAACACGGCTAACCCGCCGATCCCGTAAGCAGTGACAGCATCAAACTCTGGTGCGTGGATAATAATTTTTTCCATAAAATATTATTACAAAAAATCAATCACGCTGAATCAACCACATCCCGATAAACAACAACGCTGCACCGGCTAAGCGATTAAATGAAGCAGGGCGTTCCATCAATCCAAACCATCCAAAATGGTCGAGAACTAATGCACCTGCCAGTTGTCCGGCAATGACTGCGACGCTAAATCCAAGCGCGCCGGTATGTGGAATGGCAAGAATAGAAACCGTCACAAATGCGGCTCCGACAAAGCCTCCGAGCCAAGCCCACCACGGAGCATTCAACGCGCCGCGCCAATAACTTGGTTGTCCCATAGCGACTGTAATCACCGCTACGATGATGAGTGCGACGGCTCCGATGCCGAAATTGACTAAGGTGCCGTACATTGGATTCAGAACGAATTCTTTCATTTTGGAATTCATCGCGGCTTGCGCCGGAATTAATGAACCAATAATGAGTACTAAAAATAACCAAATTAATTTCATATTTTTACTTTCGGAAAGGATCATTTCAGGAATAGGCCACGGATGAAGCGGATAATGCGGGTTTACGCGGATCTGAAATCACGGAGAACACGGAGGACACGAAGAAAAGCGCGACCATCAAACTTAGATTGTCCGCTCGACTGACATTTCTCGCTTATCTCAAAAAAATCTCTGTGCGCTCCGTGTTCTCCGTGGTTGATGAAACTCAGACCCGCGTAAACCCACTTAATCCGCCCGATCCGCGGTCTATTGTCTTAAAAGCTTCTTGGCGTTTATTTTTCAAAACTGCTATATTTCAATTTACCAGTAATACACCCTAAAGGACACAAATCTTAATGCTCGCAAAAGTTTATGTCACGCTCCGCAACGGAGTTCTTGACCCGCAAGGCAAAGCCATTCAACACGCTACAACGACCATTGGTTATCAGGGGATCAACGAAATTCGTCAGGGGAAATATTTTGAAATTTCCGTGGACGATGCGTTAGATCAGGCGCAGGCGCAAACGCAAATTGAGAAGCTCGCGCACGATGTTTTATCCAATCCTGTTATCGAAGATTTCAAAGTCGAAATTGTCAAATAAAACCTATGCCGTTGCACCCGAAAATCATCTCACAACTCGTCGAAATTTGCGGCGCGGATGCCGTTCTCACGGATTATGCCGACTTGATCGTTTATGAATACGATGCCGTCACGACGCACCGCTCAACGCCACTCGCAGTTGTTCTGCCAACCACGACGGAACAGGTTTCCCGCGTCGTTAAACTGCTTTTTGAAAATAGTATTGCTTATGGACCACGCGGGGCGGGGACAGGACTGAGTTCGGGTTCAGTTGCTTCCGGTTGTGAAGCCGGAGAGACCGCCGTGGTGATCGAAATGGCGCGAATGAATAAAATTCTCGAAATTGATTACGAGAATGAACGCGCCATTATTCAACCTGGTGTCGTCAATCTTCGCCTCTCGCAAGCGATTGCTCCACGCGGATTTCATTACGCTCCTGATCCATCTTCGCAAGCTTCCTGCACGATTGGCGGGAACGTCGCGGAAAATTCCGGTGGGCCGCATTGCTTGAAATACGGGATGACGACAAACCATATTCTCGGTGTCGAAGTCGTCTTGCCAGACGGCAAAGTTGTGAACTTCGGAGGTGACGGAGCCGATTCGATTGGTTACGATTTAATGGGAATTTTTGTCGGAAGCGAAGGCACGCTGGGCATTACTACCAAGGTGACGGTTCGGCTTTGCCGCAATCCGCAAACAGTTGTTACGCTGCTGGCGGATTTCATGGATGTCAACGAAGCGAGCAGCGCGGTTTCTGCCATTATTGCGGAAGGAATGCTGCCCGCTGCACTGGAAATGATAGATCAACCAACGATTAAAGCGGTGGAATCTTCGATCTATAAAGCAGGCTATTCAACAGATGTTGCTGCATGTTTGATTGTGGAATTAGATGGATTAACGGCAGGACTTGATACACAGACGAAACGCGCTAAAGAAATTTGTATGGAACATGGAGCGCGTGCTGTCCGCGAAGCCCGCGACGAATATCAGCGTAAAAAATTATGGGCGGGGCGCAAAGGTGCATTCGGTGCGCTCGGACGTGTCAGCCCTGATTTATTTGTGCAGGATGCGGTTGTGCCGCGTACAAAGTTGCCGCAAGTTCTGGCTTCGATTTACGAAATTGCGGAGAAATATAAAATTAGTTTGTGCAACGTATTTCACGCCGGAGACGGCAATTTACATCCGAGCATAAATTTTGATTCACGCAACGCTGAGCAAGTCGAACGTGTGCATGCCGCTGGCAAAGAAATTATGAAACTTTGTGTAGACGCAGGCGGTACGATCACTGGCGAACACGGAGTCGGCATTGATAAAATCGGATATATGTCCATGATCTTCGATCAGGCTTCGCTGGATGCGATGCTGGCCGTCAAAGAAGTTTTTAATCCAACTGGTTTATGCAATCCCGGTAAAGCCATTCCCGCCGAAAAAATGTGCCGCGAACATCGTCAGGCGAAGCCGCGAGCGGTTGAGTTTGATTGAGCATTGTTGTAGGTGCTGGGTAAGTCGCGGTAATTTTTTTCTCAACCGAATGGTAAACCGATGAACAAAGAGCGAACCCAAAACGCCAGCCTCTCGCACTACCGCATCATCTCCAAAATTGGAGCGGGTGGAATGGGTGAGGTATTCCTTGCACACGACACCAAGCTTGACCGTAAAGTTGCCTTAAAAATACTCCCAAAAGAATTTGCGGAAGATGCTGACCGCATGAATCGTTTTGTGCGTGAAGCCAAATCTGCTTCGGCGTTGAATCATCCGAATATCATCACGATTTACGAAATTGGCGAATCGGACGGGACGCATTTTATAGCGACGGAATTTATTGACGGCAAGACGTTGAGTGACTTTGCCAAAGCGAATCCGTTGAATATTAAGTCAGCGTTAGAGATTGCGATTCAGGTTGCGTCTGCGCTGGACGAAGCACATGCGGCGGGCATCGTCCACCGCGATATTAAGCCGGATAATGTGATGATTCGGGCGAATGGATTGGTTAAGATTTTAGATTTCGGCATCGCCAAACTCGTCGAAATGCGGAATGCGGATTTAGGATTGCGGAATAGGGAAGCCGAAACCTTATTGCAGCCACCTGAGAAAAATCCGCAATCCGCAATCCCAAATCCGCAATCAACCACTCCCGGAATGATTATCGGCACACCGCAGTTTATGTCGCCCGAACAGGCTCGCGGGAAAGACGTTGACCATCAGACTGATATTTTTAGTTTCGGCGTGGTGTTTTATGAAATGCTGTCGGGAGATTCGCCTTTTTCGGGCGAAACTGTCAGTGATGTGATTGCTGCCGTTTTAACGAAAGAGCCGAAAATATTAAGCGAAATCCCGCCCGAACTCGAACAACTCCTCAATAAAACCTTAGAAAAAGACAAAAAGAATCGTTATCAAACGGCGAAGGATTTGTTGACAGATTTGCAGGAAGCAAAAGAGGAATTGAGCGTTCAAAGCAGATTAGAAAAAACTTCCTCACCGAATCTGAGCGAGCCGAAAACGCAAATTCTGCAAGCTGTGACAACTGCTGAAAATGATTCAAACAAATCAATCGCGGTGCTTCCCTTTACAAATATGTACGCCGACGAAGACAACGAATATTTCTGCGAAGGCTTGGCGGAAGAATTGCTCAACGCTTTATCAAAGATTGAAGATTTGAAAGTCGCGGCACGGACATCGGCGTTTTCGTTCAAAGGCAAAAACGCAAATGTCAGCGAAATCGGCGAGAAGTTGAGCGTTAAAAATGTTCTCGAAGGCAGCGTCAGAAAATCGGGCAACAAACTGAGAATCTCGGTGCAACTTGTTAATGCTTCGGACGGCTATCAATTATGGTCTGAGCGTTACGACCGCGAGATGAAAGACATTTTCGATGTGCAGGATGAAATTGCTTTGGCGGTGGTTGAGGTACTCAAGGTGAAATTGTTCGGCGATGAAAAAGCGGCAGTTTTGAAAAGAGGAACAGAGAACAAGGAATCTTTTCAACTTTATCTCAAAGGTCGGTATCATTTCGCCAAACGAACGAAAGAAGATCATTTCAAAGCTATTGATTATTTTCAACAAGCGGTTGCACTTGACTCGAACTTTGCTTTGGCTTACGTGGGAATTGCCGATTCTTACAACTCAATGGTGAAGGGCTCTGACATCTCACAAAAAGAAGCGATTTCACAATCTAAAGCGGCGGCGGCAAAAGCTCTGGAAATTGATCCGACGCTTGCGGAAGCTCACGCCACGCTCGCGGATTCGCTTGCCATAGATTGGAATTGGAAAGAAGCCGAACTGGAGTTTAAACGCTCGCTCGAACGGAATCCAAACCTTGCTTACACTTGCTTTGCTTACGGCAGTAGTTTTCTAGTGCCGATGGGACGCACGGATGAAGCTGTTAACGAACTGAAACGAGCGGTGGAACTTGATCCGGTGTCATTGATTAATAACGTGGTTCTTGTTTCCGGTTACCTTTATGCACGTCAGAATGATAAAGCCTTGGAGCAAGGGTTCAAGACATACGACCTTGAACCGAATTTTCGTTTCGGACAGCAATGGCTCGAGCAGGCATATATTGCCGACGGAAATTATGCGGAAGCAATCGCCCTTTCCGAGAAAGTATTAAAAAAACTGCCCTTTGCCCAAGAGAATCTTGCGATGGCAGGACAAGCCTACGCAAAATCCGGTCAGCGGCACGAAGCAGAGCAGTGTATTGCGAGATTGAAGGAAATGGCGAAAACGCAGACTGTCCGGTTTTACTGGATTGCGGCTATTTATGCGGCACTCGGCGACAAAGATAAAGCCTTTGCCGAACTGGAAAAATCCTATCAGGATCGCGACTGGTTTTTGCCCCGTTTAAAAGTTGATCCGATTTTTGACAGTCTGCACGACGACCCACGCTACAATGATTTGTTGAATCGTATCGGTTTGCCGACAGCGAAAACAAATCAAACCGACGAATCGCTTGAAGACAAAACCGTCATGCTTTCAACGGGGGAAGCGGAAAAGTTAGTAGTCCCGCCTTTAGGCGATGAAGTGTTGGAAACAAACAAGATTCCGCTTAAAAGCGGGACTACGAACAGCACCCCAAACTCGAAATATTTGCTAATCGGAATATTGACGTTACTTCTCGCAGTTGGCGGATTCTTTGGCTACAAATATCTTTCACCAAACAAGCAGATCGAATCAATCGCTGTAATGCCGTTTGTTAATGAGAGCAAAAATGAAGATGTGGAGTATTTGAGTGATGGAATGACGGAGACTTTGATTAGCAGTTTATCGAACATTCCGAATCTGTCCGTAAAGGCTCGAAGCACGGTTTTTTATTACAAAGGCAAAGAGACTTCGCCGAAGAAAATTGGTGAAGAATTAAAGGTGCAAGCGGTTTTGCTCGGCAGAGTTTCTGAGCGTGGTGACGATTTGAAATTGAGTCTGGAGTTGGTCAATACCGAAACTCAGGATGTGATCTGGAGCGAACAATACAATCGCAAACAATCCGACCTCGTTTCATTACAGAGCGAGATTGCTAAAACTGTTTCGGCTAAACTTCGTTTGAAATTAACGGCGACCGAACAGGAGCGAGTAAGCAAAACCAACACGACCAGTTCCGAAGCACAGCAACTTTACCTAAAAGGGCGTTTTCATTGGAACAAACGAAAGACTGACGACTTTCAAAAAGCCAGAGAATATTTTGAGCAGGCGATTGCCGCTGATCCGAACTATGCACTCGCCCACACGGGACTCGCCGATACATTGGCTCTGATGCCCTATTACGGTGATTTCAGACCAAGTGAATATATGCCGTTGGCAAAGCAGTCGGCACAAAAAGCCCTCGAAATTGACCCGAAGTTGGCGGAAGCACACGCTTCACTTGGTTGGGTTTTAGTCAACTCTGATTGCGATTTTAAAGGAGCCGAGAGAGAACTCAAGAGGGCAATCGAACTCGACCCGAGGTATTCGTCTGCCTATCAATGGCTGTCATTATTGTATTTGTATTCTGGAAATAACGATCAAGCACAAATCCTGATCAATAAAGCCGTGGAACTTGACCCGTTGTCAATGGTCATAAATAACAACAAGGGCAGAGTATTTGAATTTGGACGTAAGCAAGATGAAGCAATTGCTCAGTATAAGAAAACCCTTGAGTTGTTTCCTGACGCTCTAAGTCCTCGTATTAACCTCGCCAATATCTATGAAGCTAAGGGTATGTATTCGGAAGCAATTGAGCAATACCTAATCCAAGCGAAACTCGCTGGTGTCAGCCCCGAAAATATTAAAAGCTTCCAACTCACTTTTGAAAAAGACGGATTTAAGGCTTATGTGCAAAAACAAATAGAAATTCAATTGGAAAGCCAGAGATCAATTTTAGAGAAAGATAAAAATGCCTATCTGCCGAGCTATGCAATTGCCATTAACTATGCCCGACTCCGAGACAAAGAAAAAACGCTTGAAAACCTAAACAAGGCGTATGAGCAACGCGAACCGCAGATTGCCGAACTCAAAGTTCGATTACCATTTGATTTTCTGCGAGACGACCCGCGATTTAAGGAATTGGTCAAAAAAGCTGGGATTCCCGAATAATATGGATGAAAAAGATAAAATGAATTTATGGAAAGAGAAATCTCAACTAGAAATAAGGACACTTCAATTAAAATGGACGAGGTTTTATTTGATGAAATCCGTAGTTTAATTGAGCAAACGCGGTCGAGAGTTGCTCAAACGGTTAATTCGGCACTCGTTTTGATGAATTGGCACATCGGCAAACGCATCAGCGATGAAGTGCTGAAAAATAAACGGGCTGAATATGGCAATGAAATTGTCTCTACGCTGTCGCAACAATTGACTGTTGAATACGGAAAAGGTTTTAGCCGTCAAAATCTGTTTCATTGTATGCGGTTTGCTGAAACTTTTTCTGACATTGAAATTGTCTCTACACTGTCGAGACAATTGGGATGGTCGCATTTTAAAGAAATTATTTATCAAAAAGACCAATTAAGCCGCGATTTCTATGCCGAAATGTGTCGCATCGAGCGTTGGAATGTTCGCACTTTACGCAGCAAAATAAACGGAATGCTTTTTGAGCGGACGGCGATTTCCCGCAAGCCCGAAGAAACTATCAAAAACGAAATTGCCGAACTTCGTGATGAAGATAAATTAACGCCCGACCTCGTTTTCCGCGACACATATTTTCTCGATTTTCTCGGTTTGAGCGATACTTTCAGCGAAAAAGATTTGGAAAACGCGATTTTACGCGAACTTGAAAAGTTTTTGCTCGAACTCGGCGTTGGCTTTGCGTTTGTCGCCCGACAGAAACGAATTACGGTTGACGGCGACGATTTTCACATTGATTTACTGCTCTATCATCGGGAATTGCGAAGATTGGTCGTCATTGAATTAAAGCTCGGCAAATTTATGCCCGCCGATTTTGGGCAGACCGAATTTTATCTGCGTTGGCTCGACAAATACGAACGCAAACCTTGGGAAGAATCGCCGATTGGTTTGATTTTATGTTCGGAAAAATCAAATGAACGAGTTGAGCTATTGGCTCTCGACGCTCGCGACATCAAGGTCGCCGACTATTGGACACAGCTTCCAGACAAAAAATTGCTCGAACAAAAACTGCACGAAGCCGTAATTATGGCTCGTCAATTGAGCGAGAGAAAATAAAAGAACATCTTTGAAAAAGGCGAAAGTTCAGTCGAACGCTTACAGAAATTCTATAATTCGGAAAAGTGTTTCTATCAAAAAAATAACCAACACCCTCAACTTTCTTTTTTCGTCACCACGCACTGACAATTCTTGCTACCGACATTACAGAGTTCTGACAAGCCTGTGATAAGGATGTTTCGAGAAAGTCTTGATAACTCTTTTCCAGCCTCACTACTTTTACTTATTCCTTTAAGAATCAACTAAATAACTGAATAAATAACGGCGGATAGATGTGTCGAAGCGTTATGGAACGCCAGTTGCCATTACAGTTGCGGATCAGGTGATAGGGAAATGAACACAGATTCTGCCCACTCTGGCAATGGTTCATCGTGACCAATAACTACTACTATTTAGAAAAAGCAATATGTCCATACGATTATCAACTAGGGCGCTCTTGAGCGTCCTTTTTCTTTTTCTCGCGCTCAGCGTTAACCTCTCAGCGCAAGGCGTAAAATCATTCGTTACGGTAGATGCTGCACGTTATCAACCGGCAGTTTCACCTGACAGTATCGTCGCGGGATTCAGTACGCAACTAACTGCGACTGAAAGTCTGGCGACGCAGGATGTAGATGCCGTGACGCCAGGCATTCAACTGCCTACCTCTTTGGGTGGATTGCGCGTATTAGTCAATAATCGCGCAGCAGAATTACTTTATGTCGGACCAAATCAGATAAATTATATCGTTCCTTCGCAAACCGAACTTGACGCGCCTGCTACTGTTGTCGTCACGGATGATCTTGGCAACACGGTTGCGCAAGGGTCATTAGCGATGGCGTCACAGAGCCTGAGCCTGTTTACGTTTAATCAATCCGGCACAGGTGTGGCAGCCGCGCTGGTGACTGCGGATGGCGTTGCTTATTCACCAATCGTCAATGGTGACGGTTCTCTGAACACAGTTCCACCGGGACAATATCTCGTATTATTCGGGACAGGCATTCGCGAAGGTCAGGATATTAGAGCGCAAATCGGAGGTGTTGATGCCTCGGTTGAATATTCAGGTTCACAACAATTTTTTGTCGGTCTCGATCAAATCAATCTGCGCGTTCCTCAATCATTAACCGGACAGGGGTTATTGGAAGTCGTCATCTCGGATGGTTCGACGACCAGCAATTCTGTTTTGATTAATGTTGGCGGTAATCCTGAAGCTCCGGCAGGCGCACCTGTTATCACCAGCATTGGCGCAACTGAAGCTGCTGCCGGACAAATCATTACGCTCAGCGGAACAAATTTCGCCTCATCTGTGGGTGCTGCTTCCGTGCGGATTGGTTCATCGAATGGGCAGGTTCTCGCGGTTTCTCCAACGTCTATGAGTTTCGTGCTTCCTTATGGAGTAGCATCAGGCAAAATCGTCGCGGGGAATACGATTGGAGAACGTCAGAGCGATTCCGCTTTGACAATTCAAACGTCAGTTTCAGGTTCAGTCCTGAACAGTTCCGATGCGCCTGTTGCTGGGATGTCGGTTGCCGTAGTCGGAACCAGTATTAGCACTGTGACCGACTCCGCAGGCCGATTTTTATTGGTCGGAGTTCCACGCGGGACAGTTGAATTAAATTTTGATACCAGTAATTTTCCAGCCAATTTAGGCTTACCGAATATGAGCTATAGCACGGTCGTCAGTGACGGTCGTGACAACGAACTTGGTTATGCCGTTTACCTGCCGGGTGGAGCTGGTACTTATGCTTTTGCGGCAAGTCCCGGTTCGGGGAATCAACTTGAAGTTGATCCGGCTCCGGTTGTGTTGATGAATGATGGTGTTCAGTTGACCGTGCCTTCCACGTTCACTTTCCCGGATGGGCAAACTGCCGGGAAATTGGGCGTTCTGCGCTTGCCCTTGGATGGTCGCTTACCCGCCGCTCTCCCGTCAGGAATTTTCCCGATAGGTGCGGCATTGATTACACCAATGGGGACGATTTTCGGCAATAAAGAAGGTGGTTTGGCGACGTTGAGTTTTCCAAATACGGAAAATCTTCCGGCGGGAACCAGCGTAGATTTATTTGCATACCGCCCGAAAGTCGCGCCTTCTGCCTTCGTCAAAAAAGGGCAGGCAGTCGTTAGCTCTGACGGCAAAACTATCGTTGCTGCCGGATTAATTGACGTGGCGACGGTTTGGTTTATCGCGCTTCCGGCAGATCAGGCTCCGATCACGACGGTGGTGGGAACAGTGGTGGACAGCGGCGACAAGCCGGCGACGAAAGCTCGTGTTTTCGTACGCGGACGTTCAGGCGTGACCGACAAAGAAGGTAAATTTGAAATCAAAGGTGTCCGCGTCAACGCAGGTGAAAATCTGAAAGTCGAAGTGTTGTATTTCACTCCGTCGGGCGCGCCGTTGAAAGCCACGAAATCAGTTGTAGGCGTCGTTCAGGGCATAACGAATGCAGGTACGATTCAGCTTCCGGCGGCTCCACCGCTGACGTTGTTAATTCGCCCGATGGAAGTCAGAACCACACCAGATGTCATGGTCGAATTGAAGGTTGTTCTTTCGCGTGTGCTGACTGCGCCTACGACCATTAATTTGACGAACGGCGAAGGTGTTACGTTAGATATTTCTCCCGCGAGCGTCACGATTGAAGCCGGGAAAACTGAAGGCGTATTCAAAGTGAAGAGCAGCGTTTCAGGCAAAGGTACTGTCATTGCGAAGCTGGCTGCAACAGTAGACAACGCGACACCCGAGAACACTCGCAACGGTCAGGCAACGGTGTATATCATTGCTCCTGCGCCAGTTCTGAGTGCCATTAACCCGGTGTCTGGCGCACCTGGTTCGATATTTAATTTGAATGGTTCAGGCTTGAACGTAGAGGCTCTTAAAAATGCTGTCTTCTTTCAACAGGGAGATCGAATTGTTCCGGTTGATCCCAGAACTTTGAAAATCACCAATCCGACTGTTGCTTCACCTGAAGCAGGAATTAATTTATCGGGTGCAGTGCCAGGCTTAAAACCGGGGGAAGCGTTGGTCTTCGTTTCGTTGTTGAGCGGCGGAGTACCGAGCGCACCATCGAATAAATTGAAGTTTATGGTGACAGTGCCAGCCGCACCGCAGTTAGCTTCAATCAATCCAACTTCGGCATTGCCGGGAGCGGCGTTCTATCTCACGGGTTCAGGGTTCTCACTGGATCCAAAACAGAATGGGATTTTCTTCAAAATCGGAGACAAAATTTTCCCCGCTAATCCTGAATTTTTGAAAGTCGTCACTACGCCTAATGCTCCGGCAGGTTCGTTGATCGTCATAGGCATCGTGCCGCGTATGATGGCGGGTGAGGCAGAAGTGTTTGCCATTACTTATCAAAACGGCGCGCCGAGTGAAAAATCAAATCTTCTCAAATTCAAAGTGCTGGCTCCGACCGCTCCAGTATTGACTGCGATTGATCCGAAGCAGGGGCAATCCGGTTCAATCTTTACCATTACCGGTAGCGGCTTTGACCCTGAAGTAAAACGGAATTTCGTTTTCTTCAAACAGGGCGAGCGTTTTATTCAGCTTGATCCGGCGTCAATCAAATCAGACGGTAAGACTTTTATTTCGGGTGCAGTTCCCAAAATCCTCACTGGAGATTACGAAGTTTTTGTCCTCACGAATCTTGAAAGCGCAGTCGGCTTGAATGGCTTGCCGCCAGGCACGCCATCAAACAAATTGCCCTTCAAAATTGTGCCACCACCTGCGGCTGTAGTGGCTTCCATTACTCCTGCTGAGGGTTTACCCGGCGCAGCATTCGTACTGAAAGGTGCAGGCTTTGAAACTGATTCCGGTCGAAATCGCGTCATCTTCAAACAGGGCGATAGATTTCTGATGGTAGATCAGCGTACAGTCAAATCTGACGCAACAACTGTTTCTTCCTTCGTGCCTGAATTACCCGCCGGAGATTATGAAGTGATTGTGCTGACACAACCTGAAGTAGCTGCGCTCAACGGATTGCCTCCCGGTGTTCCTTCCAATGCGATGAAATTTACGGTGCTTCCGGTTCCTGTTCCTATCCTTGAAACGATCTCCCCCACCGAAATTATTCAAGGCGGAGCGTTCATGCTGACAGGTAAGCATTTGAACAAAAACTTTGTCGTAGTCTTCAAGCAGGGCGATAAGCAATTCATTGTGCCAACCCTTTTGTTGAAGCTGGAAAACGGAGTGTTGTCAGGAACGATTCCGAATGATTTATTGCCAGGTGCGGCAGAAGTCTTTCAGGCGCAAAGCAGCACAGGTCCGTTCTCGAACAAACTCCCCTTCACGGTGAAAGCGAAACCGTAAATTAAATTTCTTTCTTCCTCCTGTTTGGAATTTATGCCGCTTGATTTAGGTCAGGCGGCTTTTTTTATTGGTAGTATTTATGGTAAGACTTAGGTAAGGAATATTGTTGATGACTAATAAAGAAAACTTCCAAACGCAAAACCCGAACGCTTATTTTCTGACGGACGACGATTTACCAGAACTGACGAAATACCTGCAAACACAGGATTGGATCGCACCAACCGAACAGGTACGTCGCGCCGCCAAAGCCGGAGCAGGCAACATGAATTTCACGCTCAGGGTCACCACGAGTGAGCGTTCATTGATTCTCAAACAAGCGCGTCCGTGGGTAGAAAAATATCCGCAGATCGCTGCGCCGTGGGATCGTGCGCTGATCGAAGGAAGGTTTTATGAAGTCATCGCAGCGGCTTCGGCAGTGGCGACCGGGATGCCAAAACTCATTGGGGTGGATAAAATTTCAAGACTCATCGCACTGGAAGACTTAGGCGAAGCGCTTGATTTTACTTACTTGTATCGCGGCGATGATTTGTCGCAACCTGAACTTGAAGAGCTGATGAAATGGCTCTCGCACCTGCACCGTTTATTTACGGCGTCGGAATTCATGGAGGAATTTGCGAATCGCGAAATGCGTGAATTGAATCATCAACATATTTTCGAGCTTCCTTTGCTCCCCGAAAATGGGCTTGATCTTGATGCCATTACACCGGGCCTTGGCGCCGTAGCGAGTTTTCTGAAATCCGATGTGGAATATGTTGAAGCCGTTCGTGAGCTGGGCGCGTTATATCTGACCGATGGCGAGACGTTATTGCATGGCGATTTCTTTCCGGGCAGTTGGCTGAAGACAGCGGCAGGAGTCCGCGTCATTGATCCTGAATTTTGTTTTTTTGGTTCGCGGGAATTTGATCTGGGCGTGATGATGGCGCATTTACATCTGGCGAACCAAAACGAGAAGCTCATTAAATTTGCGCTCCAATGCTATACTCAATCCTTTGATGAAAAATTGATGTGGAAGTTCGCAGGCGTCGAAATCATGCGCCGTCTGATCGGAGTTGCGCAGTTACCGTTACAATATGGTTTGCTGGAAAAAACGAGATTGTTAGAGCTTTCCCATACGTTATTGATGTGAAATAAAATTTCTATGAAGTATGTTGCTACCTTGATTTTATTGATGTTTTTTCCTGTTGCTTCGGCATCAGCAAAACCAAAAATTGTATGGATTGATACCGATCCTTCGCTTCAGCTTGGCGGTCACGAAGTAGATGACGGCTTTGCTTTGTTACAAGCATTTCATTCGCCGGAGCTGAGAATTCGTGGTGTCAGTGTAGTGTTTGGCAACGCTCCGTATGAGCAAGCATGGCCGATGGGGCAGGAAATTGTCCGTCGCTTTGCACCCGAAGATTTAAAGATTTTTTCCGGCGCAGCCAAAGCCAGTCAGCTTGGCGAAGAGACCGACGCCGTCCGTGCTATGACGGCTGCGTTGCAAAAAGAAAAGCTGACAATTCTTGCGCTCGGCCCGGTCACAAATGTAGCTTCGCTGCTCAAACTTCATCCTGAACTCAGTAAAAATATTGTAGAAATTATTGTCGTTGCCGGACGCCGCCCCGGTCAGCGTTTTATCGCCAAGCCGGAACAAACTCGACCTTTTCGTGATTTCAATTTTGAATTGGATGCGCCTGCTTTTCAGGTCTTGCTTGATTCATCGGTTCCATTGGTTCTTGCTCCGTGGGAAGTCTCATCAAAAGTCTGGTTGCGCGAAGCTGAGTTGCAACGTCTGGCAAATGGCACGGAAGCGACAAAATTTTTATTCGCTCCGGCTACTGATTGGTTGAAAAAATGGCGGAATGATTTGGGATTGGACGGTTTTAATCCATTCGATACGTTGGCGGTCGGGTATTTGACTTCGCCAAAGTTGATTCAATCTGAAGAATTATTCGCGGAAATAAAAGTACTTGCAGATGATGTGAATACAAAACCATTGGCGAATGGGAAGCTCGCAGAGAAGCCGTATTTATTGGCTGGAAAAGCGATCACTTCAAAACGGCGGGTCAAATATTGTTACGGAGTTTCGGCGAAATTTACGGAAGATTTGATGAAACGTTTGTTGAAGAATTAATCGGGAATAGACCGCAGATAAGGCGGATTTTGCGGATTTACGCCGATCTGAATTGATTGTGATTCAGACCCGCGAAAACCAGCCTGATCCGCAAAATCCGTGGTCTATTCCTGAAATTTATTTATGCTACGACTGACTGAAATAAAGCTCCCGCTGGATCATCCTGAAGAGGCGATTCAAGCAGCGATTCTGAAAAAGCTGAATCTTTCAGTGGAAGAATTGCTGAGCTTTTCGATTTATAAACGCAGCTACGATGCGCGAAAAAAATCTGCGATTTTGTTGGTTTATATTTTAGATGTCGAAACGTCACGCGAAGAAACACTGCTGAAAATTTTCAAAAATGATCCGCATGTTTTGGTCACGCCGGACACGACTTACCAGATGGTAGCGCAGGCTCCAAAAGATTTTCCGCTTCGTCCAATTGTCATTGGTACAGGCCCTTGTGGTTTATTTGCAGGGCTGATGCTGGCACAGATGGGATTTCGACCCATCATTTTTGAGCGCGGAAAATCAGTTCGTGAACGCACCGTAGACACGTTTGGATTCTGGCGCGAAGGCGGATTAAATCCCGAATCCAATGCGCAATTTGGCGAAGGCGGCGCGGGTACATTTTCCGACGGTAAGCTGTATTCGCAAGTCAAAGATTCAAAATATCTCGGCAGAAAAGTTTTGACGGAACTCGTTATCGCCGGAGCTTCACCGGAA
>JAYTCQ010000433.1:0-22058 GCA_043736395.1 Blastocatellia bacterium
CTGTAACTAACAAAAAATTCAATCGCTTACAGCTGTCAATTTTTTCTTAACCGGACACTAATGATTCGTAATATGTGAGCCGATCACATGTTGAGGAGCAGTCGCCTTTTCAATCTTCAAGGCTCAAGGTTGTTCTTGATCTGATCGAACTGTTGTTCTTGTTCGATAGTCAGGTCGCGTTCGAAGCTGAACTGACTATATTTTCGTGCGATAAATGTCGCGACCAAAAACACGGAAATCATTGCGATACCCTTTATCCATGCGGGAGTCGAGAGCGGCAAAAATAAAACGACTAACAAGACGCTCAGAAAAATAAATGCTCCTGCAAAAAAGAGTCGCATAAATTTAAGTGGCAATCATTTTTCGATGTTCGGTAAAAGATGCTTGCAGATCGTGCGCAATTTTATCGTGAAGCTTTTGCATTTTTTCGTAATGCGCGACATTTTTGGCATTCGGAATTGCTCGGGTTGATTCATCCAGCGCGAGAAATTTATCGCATAAATCTTCAATGCTTGAATTGATTCCAGTGTGCTTGTGATACCCCCAAACTGCTTGAATTGCAGCGCCTACTGCGCCGCCTTCTTCGCTGACAGTGCAGACGACTTCAGCGTTGAAAACGTCCGCCATGATTTGTCGCCATACTTTACTTTTGGCTCCGCCGCCGGTCGCGCGAATTTCTTTCGGCGTGATCCCTAATTCCCGAAAACGATTCAAGCCGTAATTTAAGCCAAGTGTTGTGCCTTCCATCGCGGCGCGGGCAAAATGCGGGATCGAAAAAGTTTGATCGCGTAAGCCAAAATAGACTCCCGTACCGTCGGGAACATTCGGCGTTCGTTCGCCTTCAAAAAAGGGAATCAACATCAATCCGTCATTGCCAGCCGGAGCCGAGTCTACCGCGTTTGATAATTCTTGGTGAGACAAATTGAAGCGTTCGCGCACCATTTCTGACGCGACGGTGACGTTCATCGTACAAACCAACGGCAACCATTTTCCGGTGGAATCGCAGAAGGCTGCGACTTCGCCTTTTGGGTCAATGACAGGATGCGATGAGCAGGCGTAAATTGTCCCGGAAGTACCGAGCGAAACTGTGACGACTCCGGGTTTGACATTGCCTGTGCCGATGGCTCCCATCATGTTATCGCCTCCGCCGGAGCTGACGATAACGTCACTGCTAAGCCCGAATTCATTGGCTAAATCTTCACGAAGCGTCCCGGCGATGTCGTCAGCATTGATGAGCTTCGGAAGCATTTCTGCTACACGCGGATCAATCGCATTGATCGCAGAATTTGACCAGACGCGGTTGCAAACATCCAGTAACGCAGTGCCCGATGCGTCGCCGTACTCCATTATCTTTTTGCCGGTCAGCCAAAAATTAATGTAGTCGTGCGGAAGCAAAATTGTTTTCAATCTCGCGTAATTTTCCGGCTCATGATTTTTGAGCCAGAGAATTTTTGAAGCCGTAAATCCAGCGGGAACTCCATTGCCTACTTCCGTGATGGTCTGTTCGAGACCGCCGATTTTATTAATGATTTCATCACATTCGGCAATCGTAGCCGTATCACACCAGAGCTTTGCCGGACGAATCACTTCGTCATTTTCATCCAGTGGAACAAACCCGTGTTGTTGTCCTGAGACGCCAATCCCTTTAACTCTTTTACGGTTAATATTAGCTTTGGTGAGTGCGCCGTTGATAGTGGATTTGACAGCGGCGATCCATTCGGAAGGATGTTGTTCTTTATGTCCGGCGGGCAAGCCTTCGATCAAATCATAAGGCGCAGAATCCGATGCAATAACTGCACTAGATTCTGCGTCTAAAATGATAGCTTTTGTGCTTTGAGTTCCGCTGTCAATGCCGATGAAATACTCATTCATATGTAGCAGGAAGGATTGGCTTGCTGATTATCCGGTCGCTTTTTTATAAATTTGCCCGACTTTATCAGAAGCATTAAAAAGAGTTCTTAACGGAACGGTGCCGAATAATTTGTAGTCACCAATCGAAGTCAATCCGGCAGACGCGACACAGCCGCACTGAGAGCAATCGGGATCGCCGCCAAATTGGCAAGGTGTAATTTTACTTTTTAAATCAGCCGTCAGATTCAATGTGGTGCGCGAAAAAATACAATCGTCAGGGCTGGACGGAGGATTTTTAAAGCCTTCCAGAATCATATTTGGCAAATCAAGCTTTGGAAATTTCGCTCTGAGTTCAGCTAATTCATCGAGCACACGGACTTTGGTCGCCGGGTCAAGAATCTCAATGTCAGTCGCCCCTTTTTGCGGCGTAAAAAGGCTGAACCAAATTTTTCTGACCTCGGTTTTAGCGCTCCAGAAAGCCAGAAATTCTTCCAGATAACCTGCTTGTTTGGCGATCTGACTGGTGATCGTGCAATGCACAACAATTTGATGCCCAACGATATTTTTTAGGATTTTTTCGTAGGTGGCAGGCTTGCGGCGTTCGTCGTGTTCAGGTTGCAACCCGTCAATGGAGACTACGAAATAAAGTCCGGGAATATTCGCCCATTCCTTAGGAATTTCGCGGACAGCGCTGGTAACAAGCTGCGTTGCAATTCCCATTTTCCCGATCTCAGGAAGAATGGAATTCAATTCTCGAAAGCGGACTAAAGGCTCTCCGCCGACAATTGAAAGATGCAACGGACGATGCTCACGAACGGTATTTAAAACGGCTTCGATCAGATCATCGCCTTTATGATCGGCAAGCGATCTCAGCGGCCCTAAATCTCCCAAATGTTCGGGTTCGTAAGCGTAACAGCCGGGGCAGCGTAAGGGGCATTCCCGTGTAATTTCAATAGAAAGAGAGGGGTGATTTCCTTGCAGGATTCGTCCCCACGCGCGGATAACATCATTTTTATTCATTAAACTCCATATAAAAAGGGGGGGAAGCACAATACTATAGACTCATCTATTGGAAATGAAGTCAAGTTTAGCCTGAAACAAAAGTATTTTTTAAAATGCCCAGCCCTTCAATTTCAACTTCATACACATCATTGTTTTTCAAAACTACTTTAGGATTACGGAAAATTCCTACGCCTTCCGGAGTACCGGTTGCGATCACGTCACCCGGTTCCAGTGTGATGCCTTCGGTAATGAAGTTGATGAGTTTAGGAATTTTGAAAATTAACTTACTGGTATTTGAAGATTGCATTGTCTGACCATTCAAGCGACCTTCGATTTTTAAATTATGAATGTCGGCAATTTCGTCTTTAGTGGTAATGAACGGGCCGACCGGACAGAAGCCATCCTGACCTTTGCCGCGAATCCATTGTTTATCACCGAATTGCAAATCGCGTCCGCTGACATCATTTAATGGAGCATATCCAAAAACATAATTCATCGCATCTGCTTCACTGACTTTTTTCGCGCGTTTGCCGATGATGACAGCGAGTTCGGATTCATAATCTACGTCAACGCTGTGGCTTGGCAATTCGACCTTCGCATTATGTGCGTTCAGCGAATTCGGCAATTTCATGAAGACCATCGGAGATTCCGGCAATGCAGCGCCTTGTTCCAACGCGTGATCAAGATAGTTTTGTCCAATGGCAATAATTTGCTTGGGATAGACGGCAGGCAGAAACTCTACGGCATCAATCGCGTAAGCAGTTTTTGCGGTCGCGTCGTTTAGTGCTTTGGCGATGACCCCGAAGCGTTCAATCGCGTCCTTCATCGTCGGAGCGATGTTAGTGACGTCAACAATTACGTCGCCGCGTAGTAATCCGAGGCGAATTCCTTCTGTGTCTTGCGTTTTAAATTGTGTAAGTTTCATAAGCGAATAATTAGTCTGCGATCTCAAATTTACGACGTTGAAATTCATCGAAAGTGACAGCCATAACAATGACGGTTCCGATGACAATTTTTTGAATAAAGGGCGAAATTCCTAATAAATTCGCACCATTTGCTAAGACTCCCATAATCAGAGAGCCGATGATTGTTCCGACGACTGTGCCTTGTCCACCGCTAAGGCTGCCGCCACCGATCACGACTGCCGCAATGACATTCAGTTCAATTCCTTCGCCTTCGGTGGGAACACCATTGAGTAATCGCGCCGCTACTAACGCTCCGGCTAAGCCTGTGAGCGCACCCAGAATACTGTAAAAACTAATCTGGTATTGTGCGACTTTGATTCCCGCATATCGTGCAGCTTCGAGATTGCTGCCGATGGCGTAGCAATATCTTCCGAGCCTCGTACTGGTCAAAAGAAAATGAATGATCAAGGCGATAGTGATGACGATGAGCAGTGGCATGGGAACTTTAGTCACAGTTCCGGCAGCCAGCTTTCCAAAGCCTTCGGGCAAGCTGACAATTCCATTGCCTCCTGAGATGAGAAGCGCTATTCCGCGATAGATTCCAAGCGCTCCCAGCGTCACAATGAACGGTGGAATTTTTAACCGCGTAACGGCAAGACCGTTGATGAATCCGCCAAGTAATCCGGTTGCGACGCAGATCAATAATCCAATAAGAATTACTGAAAAGGTTGATGGCTTGCCGGATAAGTAAAGCGCGCCACATACACCGGAAAGTGCCATTAACGAACCGACGGAAAGGTCAATCCCGCCCGAAATCATCACCATCGTCATGCCCATCGCCATCACGGTGATGACTGCGGTTTGGCGGGCGACACCGGCAAGATTATCAGCCGAAAGAAAAAGGGGTTCGCGTGCAAAAATAATGATGCACAGCAGTAACAAGCTGAAGAAGGGGATAAGTTTTTTCAGTATGTCAGACATATTTTAGGAACGGGTCAGTCTTCCACGAATCAAAAATAATGCGCCAATCACAACTAACAATAAAGGTGTATAGACCGAGCCGAAAAGCGGTCTGCCCATAAAATGAGCGGCGGCGAGAATGGCTGCAGTGATGCAGCAGAGTAGGCCAATAACGCGAAAAATTTGCGGGGTCATAATCTTTCTCCTTAACGTCTTAGGGATGAATGAAATTAACTGTCCACGAAGTACACGAACGAACACGAAGTTTTTTAACGCTCGTAGCGGTTGATTCTCTCTTTTGTTTCACGAATTGTTACTTTCCTTCGTGTTCCTTCGCGGGTAATTTCTTTTTTCCAATAGTGTCTACGTTGTAGTTGCTTATTCTTCAACGGCAGCGTACTTCAAGATTTCTTCCTGCGTCGTTGTTTTACCATTTAATTCAGCGACAAATCGTCCGCGTCGCATGACCAAAATTCTGTCGGCCATTCCCAGTAATTCCGGCAAGTCAGAAGATACCATGACGATTGCAGCGCCTTGTTCGGCGAGTTCATTAACTTCTCGGTAAATTTCGGAACGCGCTGCTACGTCTACGCCACGTGTTGGTTCGTCTAATAGAAAAACTTTCGTATTCGCAAACAACCAACGCCCTAACAATACTTTTTGCTGATTACCTCCGCTCATTCTGCCCACCGTTTTTGTTGGAGAAGGTGGACGAATTTGCAGCTTTTCAATATATTGCGTGGTTGTCCTGGTTTCAATTGTCTGGCTCAAACGAAAGCCGCTGATCAATGCTTTGACATTTGCCAAAGTCATATTCGTGGACATCGGCAAATTCAGGCAAAGTCCCGTTCGCTTGCGATCCTCTGTTAATAAGCTTAAGCCGTTCTCGACAGAAAGCGAAGGTTTTGAGCGAGTAATATTAGTCCCAAGCAAATTAATTTCACCAGTAGTTGCAGGCTGTGTGCCGTAAATTGCTTCTACTAATTCGGTGCGTCCAGCTCCGGCGAGACCTGCGATACCGACGACTTCTCCGGCACGAACTTCAAAATTGATGTTTTCAAATTTCGGCGCGCGACTAAGATTTTTCACGCTTAATTTTACATCGCCAATAGAAGCATGGCGCAGAGGGAAAATTTCTTTCAGCTCGCGTCCCGCCATGTGACGAATGACTTCGTTGGTGTCGATCGATCCCCAGACTCCAGAAAATACAGCGCGCCCGTCACGAAGGATGCAGACCCAATCCGCGATTTCATCGAGTTCTTCGAGGCGATGCGAAATATATATTACTGCCAGTCCCCGAGCTTTCAAATCACGTATCAAACGGAATAATTCTTCCACTTCGTTGGAGGTCAGCGAAGAAGTCGGTTCGTCCATAACAATGACTTTTTTCGCTTCGACGATGGCGCGGGTGATTTCAACTAATTGACGTTTGGCCGTGCTTAGATGGCTAACTTTGGAAGTGGGATCAAGATTGAAGCCGTACTCTTGGAGAAGCTGTGCGGCGTTTTCGATGAGTGATTTTTGATTAATAAATCCGAAACTGTTGACTGGTTCGCGTCCTAGAAAAATATTTTCAGCGACGGTCAAATGCGGAGCCAGGGAAAGCTCCTGATAGATCATGGCTACGCCGTGTTGGAGGGAATCATTGGGATTGTCAATTTTCACCAAACTTTCATCAATGAAAATTTCACCTTCGTCGGGCTGATACACACCGGCGAGAATTTTCATTAGCGTCGATTTTCCCGCTCCATTTTCGCCTAGCAATGCCAAGACTTCGCCACGCTGAACTGTCAACGAAACGTCAGTCAGGACAGTATTCCCGGCAAAAGATTTAGAAATGCCGCGCATTTCAAGTGCGCTGTGGGGCGATGGCATAAAAATGTAAGGTGAACTGTTAGTTCGCGCGTTTCCGAAATCGGCGAACTAACAGTTCACCGTACATTTATAACGTGCGGGATTCTGCTAATATTTTAATGATCGGTTGAGTCTTTTTGAGTCTGTAAATAAACAATGTAGCCGATTGAAAATGCTACGGATAAAACAAAAATTCCACCAATTGCCGCTCCGACCCCAATTGCAAAAATCGGTTGTAAAATAGATTCCAGGTCTCCAGCAAACATAATAAAAAATTACCTTTCAAAAAAAATGTCTCAAGTTACGCTTGAGCTGATGAACAAAGTATAGCAGCAACTAACCGATTAATTGAACTGGAAATAGCACATGCGGCTGCTTTCATTTCATTTATTTAATCAGCTTTTGAATTTCGGGCGTGCCCATGTTTTCTTTTGTGACTAACACTACACCTGTATCCTGACGTCGCTCAACTGGTTTATTCGCTTTCTTGTCAAGAATGGCGCGAACGCCTTCAAAGCCCATTTTATAAGGATCTTGCACGACTAAAGAGTCAATAATTCCGGCTCGTAAGTTGTTGACGAGTTCAGGACTTGAATCAAACCCGACAATTTTCACTTTTCCTTGCAAAGCTTTGATGTTCACCGAAGTCAACGCGCCAATGGCAGCTGGTTCACACGAGCCAAAAAGACCATTTATATTTGGATTTTTGGTGAGAATATCTTCGGCTACATTCGCCGATTTTGTGCGGTCAGAGTCGCCGTATAACGTGGCGACAATCTTGATGCCGGGATATTTTTTCTCAATTACATCTTTAAATCCATTTTCGCGTTCGTCTGTGGAGACGGAACCGATCTTGTTCGCGATCACGCCGACAGTCCCTTTTCCGCCGAGCAACGTAGCCATCCGTTCGGCGGCCATTTCTCCGCCTTTGCGATTATCGGTTGAGACGTATGAAAGGTAGTCTTCCCAATTAATTCCAGAATCCATAATGACGACCGGAATCCCGGCTTCTTTGGCTTTTTTGCAGACAGGCACGAGCGAATCTCCGTGCGATGGAGCCAGCAGAATTCCGTCTACGCGTTTACTGATCGCGTCTTCGACGATGTTCATCTGTCCTGAAAAATCTGTTTCTGAAGCAGGTCCTTTCCAGATAATTTCGGCACCTAAATCTTTACCGGCAGCATCCGCTCCGGCTTTGATGGACAGCCAGAAATTATGTGATGTCCCTTTGGGAATTACCGCAATTCTTGGTTTGCCTGTATTAGCTGCGCCGCCTCCGCCAGTGTTTGGATTATCACAGGCGACGATGAAGAAGGTTGAAATCGCGATGAAGAAAAATAGAGAGTGCTTGAGTTGTTTCATATTTTATGGAAATTGGTGATATAAAATTTTTCTTTTAGCCCAGCTGTTCACAGCTGGATAGGATTGAAAATTTTAATGCGGAAGCCCGCATTACTACTCAAAAACGGCGACGCCTTTGATGTATTCTTTACTAAAACGATCCAATTCAAAAGCCTGCGGAACTGCTTCGAGCGTCTTGTATTCATTCGTTATAAATTTCGAAACGTCAATCAACTTACTGCTCAAAAATTCTAATGCTAACGCCGGAGTGATTGGCTTGCCAGCTTCATCAATTCCACCGGAAGCTCCGCAGGGAGTGATAATGATCGGCTCAAAATATTGGATGTTATTCAGGACTCCCAGTTCAACGCCCTGATGCCCGTGACCGTACATCATAAAGGTTCCCTGCTTGCGCAGCAAACCTGGAATCTGCGGATAAATTTGCCCAACACCGGCGGAGTCAATCAGGTAATGAATTTTTTCGCCGTGCGTCAATTCCGTGATTTCAGCAACGAGATCAACCGCAGTTGGATCAATCGCAGTCGCGCCATAATTTTCTGCTAATGTTCGTCGCATCGCATTTGGCTCACTGACGAATAAATTTTTTGTGTACCCGACGACATTGCGCAAATACTGAATGAATAAAAGTCCGGCAGGCCCCGCGCCATAAATCAATGTATTTTTGATCGGACGCTCACCGCCGAATGTATACCGAGCCGGAGTTTTCATCATCAATTGCGATGCATGAATAATGCATCCGAGTGGCTCACATAATGCCGCCTGAGCTAAAAGCAAATCGCTTTCGATGCGAATGGCATTAACTGCCGGTAGTGCAATGAACTCTGATAATGCTCCGTGCGCCCCGGAAACGCCCAATTCGACGTAGTTCTGACATTGATGACTGTCATCCGTCACGCAGTATTCGCACCAGTTTTGACGCGGCAAATTTCGACTGGAACAATTGATTCCCTGATCTATCGCAACGCGATCTCCAACTTTAAAATCGTGAACATTTTTCCCAACTTCGGCTACGATACCGCTGAACTCATGACCAAGAATCTGCGCTTGTTCGTGCAAGGGAATTTGTCTACCTGAAGCATCAAAATTGTAATTTGTTTTGCCTTCGTAGATATGAAAATCCGTGCCGCACAATCCGACGGCGCCGACTTTTAAAATGATTTCATGCGGCTGCGGAGTCGGTTGCGGGACATCGCGCAACTCCATTTTTTCGAGATCGTAGACGGCTAGGGCTTTCATTTATTTGTAACGTGAACTGTTAGTTCGCGCTGCTTTGTTAGAAATTAGTTATTCTGGAAACCTTTCCTTGTGTAAACAGCGCGAACTAACAGTTCACGCTACATTTCTACACGTCTAAATCCGCGATCTCTAAACGTCCTTCTGAATGCAATAATTGAAACCGCGCTATGGTTTCCTTCACGCCCTGTTCCAGCGAAGTATGCGGGATTTCTCCTAGTGCATTAATGATCGCCGCATCGTTCAGCTCTGCCGGAATTGGCATCACATTATCGCTGTGCGTAATCGTCCCTTTCGCCGATGGAATTTCATTTTCAATCGCGGTCACGATTTCTGAAACGCCCGCCGTTTCACCGTGCAAATTAAAGGCGAACGCTCCAGGTTTTTCGGAATTTACGCTCTTGATAAATGCATCCGCGCAATCGGAAACAAATAAAAAATCTGTCCGTCCACCGAAGCGAATATGAAATGGTCGCCCGATGACTGCGGCTTTCATCGCTTTCGTTGGGTCTGACGTCATACCGACATCGCGACCGGGGCCGTATACCGTCAGCGGACGCAACCCGATACTGCTGATGCCGTTATCCTGGAAATAGATTCGCGCATTATCTTCATTACACCGTTTGAATGCGCCGTAGTGATTTTGCGGGTTTCCGGCTTTGTCTTCGCTCTGCGCCGTACCGTCATCGGCGTTGCCAAAAACTGCCGCAGAACTCGCGTAGGCGATACGTTGAATTTGTCCCGCAGAATGCAGCGCGGCGTTGAAAACATTGAGCGTACCGACGACATTGATCATTCCGCCTAAATACGGATTCGCGCGACAAGTGGGAACCTGAACGCCTGCGAGATGAATGATGTGCGTGATCTCGTGCTGTTCGATAATCGGAGATAACGCAGCGGGATTTGTGATGTCTCCGGAAACAAAAGTAGTCTGTTCGATTTCCTCTTCATCCATAATAATGCGCAGTCGCGCAGCATCAGAGTTGAGGTCAAACATCACGATTTTGCCCTCGTTAGCGGCAACTAATCTTTTAATAATCCAGGCGCCGATGAAGCCGTGCGCTCCGGTAATCAGGTAATTTTTATTCTTCATGAGCCAAATTCTTTTTGTTAAATAGGTACTTAATTGGACAGACCAATTAATAACATTTTGCATCTGTGCGAGCAATGAAAGTAAGGGCCAAGGGAAGCAGGGACTAGGGAACAGAGGTAATAAAGACCAAATTCTTACAGCTCCCTTGTCCCTAAACCCTGCTCCCTTCGACAGCCTACTCGCTCATTAAAAAGATCATCGGACGAACATCGTCTTCGGGAGTCCAATCCCAATACCGTAGTAAAATTTTATAAATCATCATGCCGGTTTCGCCTTCGCCGAACAGTAGATATTTCATTGATTGCGACATCAAGCTCATCCTGGTCAGGCCGACAAAGATGCTGATGGGATCAATAAGTTCGCTGATGTAGGCGATGGTATTGGCAATCGCAATGGCTCCATTGACTTCAATCACGTAGTCATCAAGCTCGCGAAAAACGCGAACCGACAATGGGGCGACGAAATCACTACGATTGTCGAGCAGACTCACATGCACGAAGGCTAACGGGCCTTGGATATTATAAAAACTTCGAATCTCTTTTTCCTTTGAGGCTCGATGCTCAGGCGAGGAGGTTCGCAGCGGAACCAAATTCACTTTTTTATTAATGATTTGCTGCCAAACATCTTTAGAGGAATCGTCAACAAATTGAAGCACTGCCACGCGCAATTCGGTTGCGCGTTGATAACGGCTGATCGCGCTGATGATCATCACTGCCAGAATAAAGACTCCTGAGATGATGATCCCGTCGTGACGTTCGATTATATTGTCAATAAATGTAAAGGCAAAAACTGCGGACACGCCCCAGAAATAATAACTTTTCCAGGTAGAGCGTTCTCCGTCGGCTAGGGGATCGTTTTCCTTTTTACCTAAAGCCAGCGCGACGGCGACGGCAGCGGAAAGCATTAATGCCAGCACTCCTGTGGCATATGCGCCACCTTGCGCTTCGACATTGGCTTTAAAAATTACGGTGACAATGACGCTGATAATAAATAAAACCAGAACCAATGGACGCCGATAAGCTGTCCATCGCGGAGCCATGCCAAATCGTGGTAAATAGCGCGGAATCAAATTCAATAACCCAGCCATCGCTGAAGCTCCGGCAAACCATAAAATTAAGATTGTCGAAATGTCGTACACCGTTCCAAACGCGTTTCCAAGATATTCATGAGCTAGAAATGCAATGGCACGCCCGGCAGCTTTGCCGCCCTGGCGATAGTCAGATTCTTTCACCAGCATCGAAGTGACAAAGCTGGATGCGATTAACAAGACACTCATAATCAAGGCTGCAGCAGCTAATAATTTGCGCGTATTCTTAATTCTTCCTTCCGGCGCGCGATGCGGTTTTTCGACCTCGCCTTCGTGTTCATCTTTATTTTTGCCATTCGCCACCAGTGGCATGACTGAAACTCCTGTTTCAAATCCGCTTAATCCAAGTGCGAGTTTGGGAAAAGTAAAGGCGGTCAATGCCAGCAAAGCCGGAAGGCTGCCGCTGACCTTAGGATGCGCCCACAGTGCTTGTTGCCAATCATCCAACAAGGTCGGATGCGAAAAAATTTCCGCGAAACAACGTCCCAGGACTACAACATTGAGCAGTAAATACGGGATTGCAATTGCCGCCGCAAGGCCTAAGGCTTCAGCAAAACCCTTGATGAATACTATTGCAAGCAATGCTAATAATCCGATGGTGATGCTAATTTGATGACCTTCGAGGTAATGCGTTAGCAGCGGATTTTCAATTGCATGTTGCGCGGCGTCCGCTGCTGACAGCGTCATCGTAATCACAAAATCCGTAGCTGCAAATCCGATCAGCACCAATACAAAAATCTTACTCCACCAGCCTTTGAGCAAATTCTCAAGCATGGCGATGGAGCCTTGTCCCGCATAGGAACGCGAAGCCACTTGAGAATAAACCGGGAGCGCGCAAAATAATGTGACAATCACCAGCAAAATAGTAGCCATTGGTGAGATCGCTCCAGCGGCGAGCAATGCAATACCGGGCTGATAACCAAGCGTCGAAAAATAATCTACTCCGGTCAACCACAGCACCGAATACCACGGATGGGTTTTATGATCGGCATGTTGCGCGTCCAGGCTGCCGCCGCTGAGCAGCCATTTGCCGGCGACTGTTTGTGGCTCCTGCGCCCGCGTAGAGAGGTTCGGAATTGTGTAATCATTCATGTTCGTTTTTTCCTGCCTGCTGAAATTTTCAGAATGTCCTCAGGTATTCCTGGCACCAGAAATGTTATTATCTATTGGTTTCGATAGAGCTAATCGTTTCGAGAAAATGTATTTTGCATAAATATTGGCTTAATGACTAGGGCAGGATTTCATTGTAAAGACCTTAATTGCAAATATCAGTTGATTTGGAGTGAAGTTTATCGGATATTCTCAGAAATTCATCTTTGTAATTCTATTTGTTGGAGCAATATGAAAATAATCTTTTTCGTCATCATTCTAGCTTTTGGCTTAATAATTTTTGGCTGTGAGAGTTCGACTGAAAACAAAGCCGTCACAGCGTCCCCAATTGCAACTGCCACTTCGAATCCAGGAGCCTCGTTTCCAAAAGAAGAAGCTGAAAAACTGATTCAGCAATTAGCGACGCAGGATGGATGCAAAGATTCTACGGCTGACATGCGCCTTACGTTTACCGATATGGAAGGGAAGCCGCAGCAAATGGATTTCCGGTTGCAACGAAAATACGAAGCCGGAAAAATCTCTACGTTGATGACCGTGCTAGCTCCCAAAGAAGAAAGCGAAAAAGCTTTGCTCGCATTTGAAGAAGAAGGGAAGCCGACGGACGCGATCTCATATTTAGCAGGGCTTAAAAAAACAGCGCATCTGAAATCTGATAATCCACTAAATTTACGCGGTTCGAAAAGTACGGTGCAGGAAACTCTGGGATTGGAATTGGGGAAGTACGACATTGCTTCGACGCAATCAGGTGTGCCTCAGAGCGACGATATAACTGTTCAATTATCTGAGAAAAAAGGAATGAATTTAGCTTTTCCAAAGATCGCCGTCACATTTAAGAAAGTAGCGAACGCACAGACGAAAGAGGGGCCAGCAGAGAGAATTTTGCCGAGATTATTTGTACTGTTTGACTCGAAAGATCAGCCTGTCAAGCAGATGGAAATTATGAATGTTGAACTTTTTGGACCAGGCCATGATTACCAAACAATTAAATCCGTAGAAATTACAGACACTAAAAACAACCAAAAATTAAAGTTGGAAACCCGGAATATCAAGTACAATTCAAATCTTTCCTCATCAATTTTCACCGAAGCCCAGCTCATTAAAAATGTGACGGCTGCGACCGCGAAATTGGTTGAGTAGTTCGCAGTAAAACAGTTCGCAGTCTTGATATGAAATGCGTTTTCTGCGAACCGCGACCTAGATACTGAGATCTGTATTTACTGCGAACTGCGAACTTTCTCCTGCGAACTTTCCTCCTATGAAATTCATCATTGTCAATCGTCCGATTCTGATCATTCTCGGCGTCATTTCACTAACAATTATTTTTGGATTTGGACTGCGTGGTGGAGTCGAGCTGAATGTTTCTCCGCTGCAATTTATTGAAAAAAATTCGCCTGAGCGTGACGACTACAATAGTGTGCGGGAAAGCTTCGGTGATGACCTGTTTATGGTCGTTGCCCTTGTTAGTGAAGACGCATTTTCTCCGACGAATCTGGCCAAACTGCGCACGCTCCATCAGCAAATTGAAAAAATCCCAGGCGTCGCAGAAGTCATCAGTATTAGCAATACTCCTTATGCGCGCGGAGATGAAAAAGGCGTAACGATTGAAAAACTGATTCCTGAATTAAATTCCGCCAGTCCTGCTCGTTTAGCCGAAGCGCGTGCCGTTGCCGTAACTGATAAATTGTATGCTGGTCAAATCGTTTCGCGCGACGGAAAAACGTCAGCCTTGAACATTTTGCTCAACTCAAAATTGTTATCCGCGCAGCGTTATGAGGCCACGGAAAAGATTTATGCGTTAGCGCAAACCGCAGGATTTCAAGCGGTTTTTTGTGCCGGTGATCCCTTCATGCAATGGCGAGGAGTTGAATCTGTCCGCCGCGACCTGACTCTGTTTTTACCACTCACATTATTGATGGTTGCCTTTTTATTATGGCTTTGTTTTCGTTCAATCGTCGCTGTGATTTTACCGCTGCTCACCGTGGGAATTGGCCTTGTTTGGGTGTTCGGATTGATGGGATATACGGGCGCGACGTTTAATATTTTGAGTCTGATGTTGCCGACGGTTCTGCTGGCAATCGGATGTTCGTATGTCATTCATGTCTTCAATCAAATAGGTTTGCAGGTGTCGGGTGTCAGGTCTCAGGTGTCTGAAGCCAGGGAATTATTTTCCGAGACAATCTTGAGGGCTTTGGAATTTATTTCATTGCCAGTGATTGTTTCGGCTCTGACCATTATTGCCGGATTTCTTTCGTTGACCTTCACAAAAATTCCGGGCATTAGGTCAACTTCAGTTTTTGCCGCGATTGGCGCTGCCTTCACGATGATGTTGTCATTAACTTTCGTGCCTGCGGTGTTGTCTATACTGGGTGAGCGATGGGTTAAACTGAATATCGGATTAGGCGGGAAAATGGTGGGATGGTTAGAAAGTACGGGACGCCTGGCAGTCAGCAAAGAAAAAATTCTTTATCTCATTACTGGCGTGATGTGTGTCCTCAGTGTTATTGGAATTTTTCGCATCGTCATCAACGTAGATTATTACAGCTTTTTTAAGCCGAATTCGGAAAATGCAATTGGGATGGCTGAAGTTGGCAATAGGCTGTCGGGGTCAATCGGTTTTGAAGTTATTATTGAAGGAGATAAAAGCCTCGAAGATTCGAAAACATTAGCGAAAATCGCTGAACTACAAACAATTTCCGATACCGCCAGTCAGGGGCAATCACTTTCAGTAATAGATTTTATCAAGCACGGGAATCGGGCTTTTCATAGTAACGATCCGAATTTTTACGCACTCCCAAGTGAAGAAAAAAATATCGCTGAACTCATGTCAGATCGTGAGCAGATTCGAAAATTTATTACGGATGATGGGAAAAGAGCCAGGATTTTAGTCCGCACTCCACTGTCAGGTTCAGGCCCGATGTCGAAAGCAATTCGAGAAATCGAAGCAAAAGGGAAAGAGCTTTTGCCGGAGTTTCGAGTCTACGCCACAGGCACTGTCGCCTTGATGAATCGCACTTCGGATTCGATTGCAGGCGAGCAATTGCAGAGCGTAACTATCGCCTTATTCACAATCTTTTTAGTCTTGGCACTTCTTTTTAAATCGTTCCGCGTGGGGATGACGGCACTAATTCCAAATCTGATCCCGGTTTTATTTTTCTTTGGTTATATGGGTTGGAGCGGCATTCCACTGAATATTACGACCAGCCTGGTCGCGAGTGTAGTCCTGGGCTTAGCCGTAGATAATGCTGTGCAATTCATCGTGCGATTTCGACACGTCCAACCAAATTTTGAAACTGTCCGCGAAGCCATTGTTGAAACCATGCGGTTATCAGGCCGTCCAATTATCTACGCGAATATTGCGATTGCCGCCGCTTTCGCTGTTTTTGCTTTATCGAATTTCTGGCCAGTGACGACGTTTGGATTATTGTCAGCGGTAACGATTCTGGCGTGTTTAGTGGAAGATTTAGTTTTGCTTCCGGCGCGACTGACTTCGCCGATTTTCCGCGTGAAATCTGAATAATGTAGCGTGAACTGTTAGTTCACGCTGTTCGCATTAATATTTTTTGGGAAAAATTTAGTAGTTGCGATTCTCAAGTTTTTGCAAATGGGAAAAAATGAAAACTGCGTGAACTAACAGTTCACGTTACATTAGAGCAGAGTCATCAAAATCGTTTCCCATTCAATCTCCAACGGCGCTTTTGAAAAAGGCTTGCCTGCTTTTTTGTACCAATATCCTGCATTAAAATTGTCGCCCTCTTTCCTGTGTAAATAGGCGTGAACCCACATGCATTGAGGTTCTTCTTCCTCGTCATTGATAAGGTCGTGCGCAATTTTCCAGGCTCCCTTGCCATCGTGCCAGAGGCTTTGCACGGCGAGGCTTAATCCTTCGGGTGGTGTATCAGAATGTAAAGAGGCAGTAAACTCTTCCACGGTCATAAAATTTTAATCGTTTGGTCGTGTAACTTCCCAGGCCGTCCGGTCACGTAACAAATTCGATAACAGCATCGTATGCAATCCATGGCCTGAGCGGACAGCGTGGACGTGACCTAAAATCGGCATTCCGGCTAAGGCTAAGTCGCCGATAATGTCGAGGATTTTGTGTCGTACGAATTCGTCGGCAAAGCGTAACGGCTCCGTATTCAACATTCCATCCGGCGTTAAGGCTATCGCATTTTCCAAAGAACCGCCAAGGCACAAACCACTTTTGCGCAACATTTCCAATTCGTGGACAAATCCAAATGTCCGCGCCGGAGCAATATCCGTGATGTATCGATCATAGTTGCTGTGACCGTTATACAGCCGTAATTCGCCGGTCTGCTTGCCGATCATTGGATGGTTAAATTCGACTTCACAGGTGATTCGAAATTCATCAGCGGGTGCAATCGAAATATTCCGGTTGCCTTCGGAGACTTCAATTTTTTTCAAAACTTTCAGAAATGCGCGATGTGCCTGAAGCTCGACAATTTTGGCTTCGTCAATTAATTCAATCCATTTTTCGCTGCTGCCATCAAGGATGGGGACTTCTAGGGAATCAACTTCGATGATGGCATTGTCTACGCCGCAACCGAGCAGCGCGGAAAGCAGGTGCTCTACCGTGGCGATCATAACACCGGATTTCATCAGCGTCGTCGCGTAGCTAACGTGCGCGACGAATTGCGGAGCGGCGGGGATTTCAAAATTATTTAGATCAGTTCTTCGAAAAAGATAGCCTGTGTAGGCGGGAGCAGGGAGGACTGTGACTTTGACTTGAGAATTGGAATGAAGCCCGACGCCGGTGGTCGAGAAGCTTTTGCCGATGGTAGTTTGTTTAGACATTTCAGTTCGTGGTTATTCGTTCATTTTATTGTGTCTAAAACTCTATGCAATCAATGCGCCAGAAAAAAACTAGCAATTATCCTGATATTTATTGAGTATTTCGCTAAGAAGGTGCTGTGATGAGACAGAGAGTAAAAAGAATGTCGTCAAAACGCAAAAACGGCTGATTCAGAATTTTCTGAATCAGCCGTTGGTCTTGGTCGTGCAAAATCACTTCAGAAGGTTATTCCGTAATGATCGGGCGGCGAACTTTTTTACGATTGCGCTTGCGAGCTAACGCCGATTTGACGCGACGTTTTTCGCCAGGAGGCATGTAGAATTGATGCCGCTTAACATCTTTGATGATGTCTTCCTGCTGCACCTTGCGTTTGAAGCGTCGGAGCGCACTTTCTAAAGACTCTCCTTCGCCAACTCTTACTTCTGCCATTCTGATTCACCTCCTCGCGGGCATAAATTAATTGCAGTTGTCGGATGAACAGAAATTCTACCAACGAAAAGCAAACGTGGAAAGTACTTGAAATACTGGAATGCGTCAAGGAAGAAGCAATCTTGACTCCGCGTTGAGGGCGTGTCAGGATTCGCGTTCAATTTTCTGAAAATCAATTTTTAGGTACTTATGAAAGTTCTTTTGATCGGTTCCGGTGGACGTGAGCACGCAATTGCCTGGGCGTTATCTCGCAGCCCTCACGTTTCAAAAATTTATAATAATTCTGCTAACGCGGGCATACTTTCATTGGCTGAAGCGGTCAATGAAAATACGCTTGAAGGCTTAGCAGCATTTGCGAAAGAGGCAGAAATAAATCTGACGATTGTCGGGCCGGAGCAACCTTTGGTTGACGGTATTGTCGATATTTTTGAAGCGCAGGGACTCAAAATATTCGGCCCGTGCAAGGCTTCGGCGACGCTGGAAGGCAGTAAAATTTTTGCCAAGGAATTTATGCTGAAGCACGGGATTCCGACTGCGCGGGCTGAGTCTCATTTCAATTCTGAAACGGCAATTACATCAATAAAATCCGCAACGCTGGGTTTTCCGTTAGTCATTAAAGCCGATGGATTAGCAGCGGGTAAGGGGGTCGTCATCGCGGAAAATGAAGCCATTGCTGTTGAGACAATTCAATCTTTTATGGGCAATCAAAAGCTGGGAACAGCTGGCGATAAAATCCTCTTGGAAGAATGTCTGGTCGGGCGGGAAATATCATTGCTGGTGATTGCCGATGGCAAGGATTTTGTGGCGTTACCAGTGGCGCAGGATCATAAACGCGCCTTCGATCATGATGAAGGGCCTAACACCGGCGGGATGGGAGTTTTCTCGACGCCGGGGTTAATTGATGAAACTCTCGAAGCGCAAATATTGAAAGAAATTGTCGCTCCAAGTTTAGCGGCGACTGCGGCTGAAGGTTTTGCTTTCAGGGGAGTCTTATTTATAGGTTTAATGCTGACAGAGAATGGCCCGAAAGTCCTGGAATATAACGTCAGGTTTGGTGATCCTGAAACGCAGGCAGTGCTCAAGCGATTGGACAGCGATTTATTTGAACTATTAATGGCGGCTGCCGAAGGGAAATTATCTACGATCAAGCCGACCTGGAGCCAGGATTCGACATGTTGTGTTGTGATGGCTTCGGCTGGTTATCCAAGCACTTATGAAACTGGAAAAATTATCTCAGGGTTAGACGAAATTGATCCCCCCGTGACAGTCTTTCATGCAGGAACCAGGCGCGACGAATTTCAAAATGTCGTTACGAACGGCGGAAGAGTTCTTGGTGTTACGTCCCGTGCGAATGATCTGTCCGAAGCTGTGAAATTAGCCTATGAGGCCGTTTCAAAAATTAAGTTTGAAGGAGCTTTTTGCAGGAGCGATATTGGACGTAAATAAGAATCTTCGGAGTGCAAAAGAAAAGCCTCAGTTCAATGAAGAACTGAGGCCTTTTTTAGAGTAAAGCTTTAACTTAGTCTCTGTGGCAATCATTCAAAGCATTGTAGACCGCGAGAAGTTTCTGTTGATCTGCAATTGTACCTTTGGTAATCGCCCACTCCGTAGCGTCGAATAAATCCGCTAAAGTAGAGAACTCAGTCAATGTCACACCATTACTTAAAGTTAATGGGAGTGGCTTAGGCATGGCTGGCATTCCAGGCATTGGCATCATCGGAGCCAGATGGCATCCAATTTGTTGTCTGCCAATCTTCACCCACCAGAAAGAAATTGAATTTTGAACGTCAAGTTGAGCCGCAACGTAAGCTGAGGTTAACTTCGCCCATGAATCATTTCGGTTATATCCGGCACAGCCTAAAGCGTATTTTACGTCGAAGTTGACGCGACCATAATAGTCAAACACACGAACTGCCTGACCACTGTTCACGCCAGGAATGTAGACCTGATAATTCTTCTTGTTATAAGGCGAGAATTGTAACAGGTTGCACCAGGTGCATCCGTCTTTGAAGCAGATAGTCAAATCACATGAGAGTGAAGCAACTGCATCACAAGCAGGGCAGGCCACGGCACATTTGAGTCCCGTAGGATAGCCACCAGTCGTACCAAATACGCCTCTGGCACTGATTGCGCTATCTCCGGCTCTTTCCATACGGCTTACCTGGAGATTAACCATGGCAACTGTAGTTGTTCCTGTGCCGCTGCCACGGACAACTTCAAAGACCAATTGATTGCAATCTCTGAACGTTCCGTTCATGGGAATCGGCAGAGTGATCAGTGACGTCCGTTTACCGGAAGTGCCAGCGCCTTCAGCATAAGGAATCAAAGAACCTAACGAAACAGGCGCATGACCATTCGCGGCAATATCTATTCCAGTTGCGAGGCCAGTCAGGCGAACGCTCATGCCATCGGCCTGAACAGTAAAGGCAGCCAGAGTCCGGCGGTCTGAACCATCAGGATTTTGGAAGTAAACAGTAATGACATCGCCCGCGGTAGCTCCTGAACCGGCGATATTAAAGTTAATATCCCAGAAACTGTCGAGGCAGGAAGTCGCACTTGAAGTCGCGCCCGGTTTAGTGGCTGCGAATCCAAGTGAAGTTGTCCCAGCATAACCTGGGTAGATGCCAAAAGGCCCGGCTTCATTAATATTAAAAAAGCTGGCACCTTCAGATTTAGTTAAAAAAGTGATGCCGTCTCTTGAATAAAAAAGATCGCCATCTCTTAGAATCCCGCCAGATTGCGTCGTGACGTTTTTTTGCAAACCAGGGACAAAGGCTGGGCCAATGCCAGTAGTACAATTTGCTTGAGCCGAAGCTTGTTCCGGGACTCTCAAGCTAAGATTGGTGAGTAGGCAGAGGGCAATCAGCCCAACTACCGTAAGTAAACGTTTCATCATCGGAAATACCTCCTAAGGTTTTGTTAAAAAGTCGAAGGATGAGGTCGGGATCTCAGTTAATGCGGGAGATTAACTGTTGAAGAAGACCATAGCTTTGACTTCAAACATTAATTAACCAATCAAACTATAATCAGTGAGATAGACTTAGATTATAGTTAAGTGAAATTAAGTGGTTAACTTGTCACAAGTGCCGGCTTGGACAAATTGGGGGGCGCCGGAATAGTAAAAGCACAACAGGACTCAGCAGAAAAATTGAAAGAATCAACAATTTTGCTTTATCTTGCCGGATAATTCTTAAAGGAAATTGCTCCTCAAACGTGAATTAATAAAGCGAACTTAATATGTTTTGCCGAGCGGTTATACCCTACAGTTGTATTTAAATTTAGTCAATAAAAAACCAATCAGTTTGAACCCGGAAGCTACTTTATGTTGAAAATCTGACGATATTTTTTAAAGATTTCTTTGGAAATTGGTTGAAAAATTTTGCGGGGAAGAACTAAATCTGTTATCCCTTTCTGTGTCTCTTGGTAAAATTTTGTTATACTCCCGATTAAGTTGGTTTCAGGAATCAACGGGAAGCTCCTTCGTCTCTGAAAAATATTAAATACTTAAAGGAACTACGACAATGTGGAATCGAATAGTAAGGTTGTTCCGCTCAATTTTTGGTGGAATTATTGACAAGGCTGAAGACCCGGAACTGGTGCTTCAACAGTTGGTCCGCGACATGCGTGACAACATTCCAAAATTAAATAATCAAGTCGCTCAAGTGGTCGCAAATGAAAAATTGCTCTCACGGCAACTTGAACAGTCCCAATCAAAAGTCACGGAATTGGATAGCAAAATCAAAGCCGCAATTAAAATGGGACGCGATGATATTGCCACGCAATGGATCAACGAATTGCAGACCACGCAGCGAGGCTTAGAACTTTCTAAAACACAGCTCATTCAAGCTAAGTCACAGTCAGAAAAAGCCCTTCAACTGCGAGACTCTTACATGTCGCAGATGAAGAAAAAATCTGATGAAGCCATGCAGTTGATTGCGCAAAGCAAGCAAGCCAAGATGCAGGAACAAATCGCCCAAACCATGACCAGTTTTCAGGTGGGAGATAATTCCGGCACGCTTGACGATATGCGTGAGAAAATTACGCGTCGGGCTGCCGAAGCCGAAGCAAAAGCGGAAATGGCGACTAACACGATTGATTCCAAAATGCAGGAAATTGAACTGGAAGCCGCCAACATTGAAGCTCAGGATTCATTACTTGCCTACAAACGTCAGATGGGATTGATCCCGGATGCGCCAACAAGTGCTCTGGGAGAAGGATCGCCTTTGATGAATGGTGAAAAAACTCTGGGTGGCGAAACCACTCCGGCTCGGCCACAAGTTGCTGAATAGGCTCTTGTGAAAGCCATTTATTAGTGCAGATAAATGGCTTTCACGGTCGCTGAATTTTTGTTGAATATTTTTT
>JAYTCQ010000434.1:0-28647 GCA_043736395.1 Blastocatellia bacterium
GTCATCAAGTGTGGTTCCTTTCAGTTTTAGTCAACCGAAAGTTTACCCACTTGATGACCTTCTTCTCAAGTCACTCGCTTTTTTTGTCATGCAGAAAGGTAAATTACTGAAAAATGTTTTTGCATAAACTAACCTCTCTGATTCAAAACTAACATCGATCAAACTAAATTTTTCTAGATTCTTGTACCTATCTGCAGCAAGCGGATGTGTGCCCGCATTATTTGAGTTAGGGAATTTCTCGTGCAACCTGGTTTTTAATATATGATTAGCTTTTTCAATAAAGTTCATATATGTAAACAACAATCTGACTGCCTCTATTGAGTTCGCGTAATTAGATAAGGCTATTTTTGCATTGTCTAGACACTCTTCCGCATTATCATTTTCATTCTTTCGATTTGGGCTTAACCTATAGCGCATTTCATTGACGAGTCTAGATCTAAGTATCTCATTTGCAAAGATATCAGCTTGATATTCATAGTGCGGTCTTATCAACTGTGCATGCTCGGGATTATTGATTTCAGCTATAAGTTTCGGATGCTCGTAAACGATATGTCCTATTTCGTGTGACATTATAAAATCAATTTGCTCGGTGGTGATAGATTGAACCTCTATAACCACATCCTTATCAAACAGCATTGAAAACCCAGAAATCTTTTCGCCCTCTATACCAATGGAAAAATGTAACACTACAGGCACAATTTCGCTCCACGCCCGCTGATATCTCTTGTCACCGGACAAATGTTGAGTACTGTAAAAGTGTAAAAAGAAACGATTTAATACCTTTAGAATAGGCTCAAGCGCATAGCTAAAGCCAATTACGGCGCCGTTTCTAAGAATTGTAGAATTGGCATTAAATGATTTCCGCTTAATTGGGAAACAGCATATTCTATCAAGACTATACTTTTCTATAGTTTCTACTGGAATTCGTGATAGAACCCGTAGAAAACTAAGTCTTACCCAATAAGGCAACCGAGAATCTTTGTAAATAAGTTCACCTGCCAATTCTCTGGAATACTTTATTAGGACAATCATCAGTGCGAATTCAAAAGTTGCGGCTAATTTAACGTCGTCTTCGCATTTGGGTTCTTCCCAGCAAAACGCAAAAAGTGATCGCAAAGCAAAATAAGCGAGCTCTTCTGTATTGTAAGGTGAACTGTTCAAATTATTTTGGATAAATTCAACTTGATCGGCGGATAGTAAAGGTAGCGTTGTATAATCAAGAACTTGAATTTGTTCTAAATCTAAATAGACTTGTGGAAGGTGTTTAATCCCAACCATTTCTGCAACTTCAGCAAGAATTATTTTAATTTTGTCGCCACTAATTACCGGAAGGCAAAGGTCATTATCTGTAGACATAAAGTCTAAAAATATATTTTTTTTCATGGCTAAGTATATATTCCCTGCAACTGCCTAATATTGGAGTTGAGCCGCACGCTTTAAGGCGGCGGCTAACCGATCGCTTAAAGCGTGTCGGCTCCAACGACTTGTTGTTTTTTTGCGGAGATTACGAATTTTGCAACTGAAAAGTTCCACTCCGCAATAAAAACAACATGAATTAGACCGCCAGCCGATATTTCTTATATCAGAAATTTATTTCTCATATAAGAAACTACTTTCTCATACCAGAAACTTTTTGATTTCTTATATGAGAAACATTTTGCGATTCCATACGGTCAGTGATTTGCAATCTGACCGCCTGGTCATACCGCAATTCCCACACGCGTCGTGTGGGGTTCCATTTGCCACCTGCCAATTTGATTTGTCGTTGCAGATTAATTTCATTGACACCAATCCGTAGACCAACGATTTCCTCCGCACGAAGTTGCGTCGCGGGAGCTTCCCAGGGTATTTCTTCGACCAGTAATTCAATGGTTTTGCGGCGGGTCTTGCGTACTGAGTCATAGCGATACCGTACACAAATCAATTGCTCGCCATATTGTGCGACAAGTCGTTTTGTACCAGGCTGACCGGGCTTCAAATTTCGTAACATGTCTCTTCTCCTGATTGAGAAAAACTATCTGGATCAAACTGAGTGGCTTTACTGTAGGACAGCACAAAGTATAATACCGCTCCAAAAGTAAACACAAGAATTATCAGTTCACAACAAATAAAACTATTGAAAACTTTATGACGGCTACCCCCAAATCGTCTCCGCCTAAACTCATGGAGCAAGTCCGTATCGCCATGCGCCTGCGCGGACTAAGCTATCGCACCGAACAAACTTACACCGATTGGATCAAACGCTTCATACTTTTTCATGATAAACGCCATCCCAAAGACATGGGTGTCGAAGAAATTCGCGCTTTTCTCACGCATCTGGTAATGGATCGAAATGTTGCTGCGTCCACACAAAATCAGGCTTTACACTCCATCTTATTTCTTTACAAACAAGTGCTGGAAATCCCGTTACCGCATCTCGGCGCGTTGCCGGTGGCGAAGAAGCAACCGCGCTTGCCTGTTGTCTTCACACGGGAAGAGGCGCAGGCAATTTTGGCAAAATTGAGCGGCGAGAAATGGTTGATGGCAAGCTTGCTGTATGGCTCCGGGCTGCGTCTCATGGAATGTTTGCGGCTGCGTGTTAAGGACCTTGATTTTGACCGCAACCTCATCACGATCCGCGAGGGCAAAGGTGGAAAAGATCGCATAACGATGTTGCCCAACAACCTGAAAGTACCGTTGCAAACTCATCTCGCAGGCGTCAGGCAAAAACACAAGGTAGAGTTGGCCGAGGGCTTTGGCACTGTCAAATTGCCCTTTGCATTGGCTAGCAAATACCCCAATGCTCCGACCGAGTGGAAATGGCAATTCGTCTTCCCTGCCCCCAAACGTTCATGTGATCCGCGCACAGGTCTGTGGCATCGACACCATCTGGATGAATCTGCGTTACAAAAGGCAGTCAAGCTGGCACTCCATCAAGCGAGCGTTCACAAACACGGAAGCTGTCACACGTTTCGCCACAGCTTTGCGACGCATTTATTGGAAGCGGGTTATGACATTCGAACTGTACAGGAATTATTAGGACATTCAGATATAAAAACGACAATGATTTATACGCATGTATTAAATCGTGGTGGCTTAGCGGTGCGAAGTCCGTTAGACAACTAACTTTCATTTTCCATATTTCATTTGAAATTTATCATTTGTCATTGGAGGAAAGTTGCGCAGTTCAGAAGTACTACTATTACTTTCAGCAGCAGCAGAAAAATCAGTACAATGACCAATGACAATTCTTAAATGAAATATGGAAAATTCCAGACGTGAACTTTGAGTGTAACGGTGTGGATCGTGTTGAGTGGCTAATGAGATTTAAGGAAGGGTAAGCCAGCAGGACGCCGACTTACCCTGATTTGTTATTATTCGCCGCGAATATCTAAATCTCCATCAACCATATCAACAACAAATGAATTAAAGGCTTTCCAGATGTTAGTAATGGGAAGCTTGATCCGTTCATCAATGGTACGTTTCAGGAAGCGCGCGCCGTAAGTTGGGCTAAATCCCTTCTCTACTACATAGGCTAAAGCGGCATCCGTGATGACAACTTTTTTACCTTGCAGTTCCATCCGCTTGCGCATCGCTCCGATGTAGATTTGCGCGATCTGTTTTACTTCGTCCTGCGTGAGCGGAGAGAAGACAATTAGCTCGTCAATACGATTGCGGAATTCTGGCGAGAAGCGCTCTTCGGCGGCCTTCATGACTTCGCGTTTGACTTCGACCGTGTCGTCAAGAGTCTTGTTGCCAAATCCGAGCGGCTTCATGAATTTCTTGAAATTCTCAGAACCGAGATTTGAAGTCATGATGATAATCGCATCTGACAAATACACTTTTTTGCCGCGACCATCTGTAATCCAACCTTCATCAAAGCCCGATAAAAACAGGTTCAAAAGGTACGGTGAAGCTTTTTCAACTTCATCCAGCAGCAACACGGTATAAGGATTTTCACGGAGTTTTTCCGTCAAAATTCCGCCGCGTTCTGAACCTACGATTCCTCTTGGCATGCCAATGAGTTTTTCGATGCCAATGGTTCCGTCCTGATATTCGCTCATATCAATGCGTACCATTTTCTGCTCATCGCCGAACATTGTCTCTGCAACTGCTTTCGCAAGTTCCGTTTTTCCAACGCCGGTCGGGCCGAGGAAAAGCAGGACTCCATCCGGTTTATAGAAGTTATCCTTGAGCGGCCCTTTGTTCAGACGCAAACGTTGCGCAACGGCTTTTACCGCATCTTTCTGGCCAATAACGCGCTTCGCTAAAATGTCTTCGAGATCGCGGTAGCGGTCGCCCGTCTCACGATAAATCAAATCTTTGGGAATTCGTGATTCCTGCGAGATCACGTCAATGATATGTTCCGGCAAAACCTGCATGACATCGGATTGGCCGATTTCTACTTTTACTGAAGCAGTATCGAGCCAGCCAATCGCTTTGTCCGGTAAGTGCAAACTGCGAACGTAACGCGGAGCCATCTCCAAAGCCGTATCAATCGCCGCATCCGTAATCTGAACGGAATAATTTTTTTCAAGTCGGGAACGTAATCCAAACAAAATCTCGCGGGTTTGCAGCAGCGTTGGCTCATCAACTTTGACTAACCGGAACCGTCGCGCCAGCGCTTCATCTTCACCAATATATTCTTTATATTCGGTCAAAGTCGTAGCTCCGATGATGCGGATTTCTCCACGTGCCAGCGAAGATTTGAACATATTCGCCGCATCAGAAGACGCGCCCATCGCCGAACCAGCGCCGATGATTGTGTGCGCTTCGTCAACAAACAAAATAATGTCCTGACGTTCTTTAATTTCGTTGATAATGCCCTGCAAGCGTTCTTCGAACATGCCTCGCAGCATTGTTCCAGCCACCAAGCCAGCCATTTGCAAAATGACGACGTGCGCATTGCGAAGCCGGGCTGGAACCTTTTCGGGTTCAAGCTCAATCAATCGCGCTAAGCCTTCGACAACAGCCGTTTTGCCGACGCCTGGTTCTCCCACTAACATCGGAGAATTCGCCCGTTCGCGATGGCACAGGATTTCAATCATCTGCTTGATTTCGAGTTCACGTCCAATCGTGGGAGGCAGTTTATCCTGCCGCGCCAGTTTGTTCATGGAGGTTCCGAAATGCTTCAAATACGGTGGTAATTCATATTTTTTGCGCATCGTCTCGTCCTGTTCTTCACGGTTACGGACGCGCTGCACAATTTTCTCAACGGCGTACTGCGGGTCAACTCCGAGGCGTCGCAGGATTTCTGCCGGAATGCCATTTGGATCAGCAAACAGCGTCACAAACAAATCAATGGAATCAATTGTTTGTCTTCCGTGCTGACGCGCGCGCTTGAGTGAACGGTTGAATAATTCACGAGTTTGATCGGGAATATACATTTTCTTCCCGATGTATTGGCGGCTTTTGGAAAGTTCAATTTCCAAAAGTTGGCGCACTGCCTCCGGGTCTACGCCAATCGAGGTCATAGATTCCAGAAACAAATTACTTTCCACCTCGCCAAACACAGTGAAAATATGCTCGACCGATAAAAAGTTATGATCGCGCCGCCGCGATTCTTCGATGGCACGATATATAATTTTCTGACCTGAATCTGAAAATTTGTCTGTTAACGGTCCTAAATCAAGCACAATATTATTCTCCCTTACAACAACAATTCCGAATAAAATTAATGTCCAGCTTCTTCCTGCTCCATCTGAGGCGCTTCAATCACAGCCGCATCGGTGGTCAACATCAGTGCTGCCACAGAAGCGGCATTTTGCAGAGCGATACGGACGACCTTCGCGGCATCAATGATGCCTGATTCCACCAAATCCTCGAATTTGCCAGTCGCTGCATTATAACCGATATTTTTCTTTTCAGTGCGCAGCTTACCAACAATCAATGAACCATCCTGTCCGGCGTTATCTACGATCCGGCGAAGCGGTTCTTCCATGGCTCGTCTTAAAATATTCAAACCGGTTTTTTCATCGCCTTCAGCTGATACCGCAGCGACGACACTGGCGGCACGAAACAAGGCTAATCCTCCACCGGAGACGACGCCTTCCTGTGCGGCAGCTTTCGTCGCATTCAAGGCATCTTCGACGCGCATTTTCTTTTCTTTCATTTCAATTTCGGTTGCAGCTCCGACTTTGACGACAGCGACTCCGCCCGCTAATTTCGCCAAACGTTCCTGCAATTTTTCGCGGTCGTAATCCGAAGTTGATTCTTCGATCTGACGACGAATTAAAGCAATGCGTCCCTGCAAATCTTTTGGCTTTCCGCCGCCTTCCACAATCGTCGTATTGTCTTTATCAATGATAACTTTTTGGGCTTTCCCTAAATCTGCAATGGTGATGTTTTCCAGCGAGATTCCCAAATCTTCGGAAATCATTTTTCCGCCTGTCAGGACGGCTAAATCCTCAAGCATGGCTTTGCGACGATCACCAAAAGCGGGAGCCTTGACCGCCGCTACTTTAATGGTGCCGCGCATACTGTTCACGACTAAAGTCGGCAGCGCATCGCCTTCGACATCTTCAGCAACAATGACCAGGCTGCGTCCCTGCTTAGAAACTTCCTGCAAAATCGGCATTAGATCGTGCATGGATGAGATTTTCTTTTCGCTCAACAGCAAATATGGTTCATCAAATTCTGCGATCATCCGTTCCTGATTGGTCACGAAATAAGGCGAGATGTAACCGCGATCAAATTGCATTCCCTCAACAATATCCAACGAAGTCTCCAAAGTTTTCGCTTCTTCAACTGTCACGACACCATCTTTCCCCACCTGTTCCATCGCCTCGGCAACTAGATTTCCAATGAAGCGATCACCATTTGCAGACACAGACGCGACATTCGCGAGATCAGCTTTCCCTCTTACCTTTTTGGAAAGCTTCGAAATTTCTTCGACGGCTACTAAGATACCTTTTTCAATCCCGCGCTTCAGTTGCATCGGATTTGCACCGGCAGCCACATTCTTAACGCCTTCGCGAACGATGGCCTGCGCCAGAACCGTAGCCGTAGTCGTCCCGTCACCAGCAATATCATTAGTTTTTGAAGCGACTTCGCGCACCATTTGCGCGCCCATATTTTGATAGGCTTCTTTGAGATCAATTTCTTTGGCGACCGTGACACCGTCTTTGGTGATCACAGGTGAACCGAATTTTTTATCAATTACCACGTTGCGTCCACGAGGCCCTAAAGTCACGCGAACAGCGTCTGCCAAAATATTGACGCCTACCAGCATTTCGCTGCGGGCATCTTCTTTGTATCTTATTTCCTTCGCTGCCATATCTGGATTGTTCTCCGAGTTTAATTTGCTCTTAGTAAGTTTTGTTTCGTTTACGAAAACGTCACTATTTCATTGCGAACCAACTTTAATAATTTCACAAACTTAGCTGACACGACCGACCTTCACACGTGCCGGGCGTAACAAGCGTCCATTAAACTTGTAGCCCGGCTGTAGTTCAGCCAGCACCTTGTTATCCAAATCAGAATCCACCGGGGCAATTTCTACCGCCTCGTGAACTTCCGGATTGAAGGTTTCTCCGACTGAGACAACTGCTTCCAAGCCCATTTTGATCAGCGTAGATTCGAGCATTTCAGCTGTAGCCTTAATGCCATCACGCAACGAATCAAAAGCAGCTTCCTGATCTGTCGCCTGCTCCGTTGCCGCCAGCGCGCGCTGTAAATTATCCAGCGTGTCCAAAACTGAAGAGACTACGTCGCCGCGGGAAACTTCCAGACGCTGATCGAAAGTCCGCTGCATGCGCTGACGCATTTCATCAGCTTCCGCTTTCACCATCAACTGCGCTTTACGAAAGCGGTCAGCGTAATCTTCGCTAATCTTCAAGGCTTCATCACGCCGGGCTTCAGCATCTTTCAGACGCGCTTCGAGATCCTGAAGATAATTGTCCCGCGCTTCGACTCTGGCCTGTAATTCCTTAATTTCAGCCGAGCTATCATCATCAAAATTTATTTTATCCAAATCAATTTCATAAGCATCCAGGGCATTCTCATCACTGGCTGACTCATCATCGTCGTCTGAGTCGGCTGAAAAATTCGCATATCTTTTATCTGAAACTTTAAAGCCGGGGTCAGACTGTTGTTCATCAATCATCACCACTTCCGCCTGTTCCATTTCTTCTGATGATTCAGATTCCTGACCTTCCGGGTTCTGTTCGTGCGCTGGAGCTGCCGATTCGCTATTGTTTTTTGAACTCATTGCCTTGTAGACTCGATTAATAAAATGTTGGACTCGTGGGGTCTTTTCATCTTTTTCTTCGACTGATTTTTGACCCATTATTATTCGCTGTTGAGATTGTTCGTGGTATTCATCTTAAGGGCATGCAAATCTAACATTGCCCGCTATTGAAAGCAAGAAAATCATCATCTGACCTCTTCCAAAAGATGAGGTACTTCTCTTACATTTCAACGCTTAAAAGTCACATCTCACTTGCAGCCCTCCTCAATAAAGACCACTTTTATCCCTTGGCAGATGCGCTCTGCTCTGCGACAAACTCCATGTTTCCACTTTCGGCATTGCCCTTGATAAGCAAAGTGTCACCCGGCTTAACTTCTCCGCTCAGCATTTTTATCGCCAGCGGATTCTGAATTAAGCTTTGAATCGCCCGCTTCAACGGGCGCGCTCCATAGGCTGGATCGTAACCTTGCACCGCCAGCAATTCTTCCGCCGAAGGTTCCAAAACCAGAGAAATTTTTCGATCTTCCAGCATTTTTTTCAGTCCAATTAATTGAACTTTGATGATTGCTTTGATCTGCTCCAAACCTAATCGCTTGAAGATAATCACATCATCAACGCGATTCAAAAATTCCGGCTTAAAGTTAAATCGTAACTGCTCCATCACAGCTTCGCGCATTGCCTCTTCATCATCGCTCAAGGCCTGAATCTCCCGCGAGCCAATGTTTGAAGTCAAAATGATCACCGTATTTTTGAAATCTACGGTGCGACCCTTGCCATCAGTTAAGCGCCCATCATCCAGAATTTGCAGCAAAATATTGAACACTTCAGGATGCGCTTTTTCAATTTCATCAAATAACACAACTGAGTATGGACGCCGCCGCACGGCTTCCGTCAGATACCCGCCTTCATCGTAACCAACATAGCCCGGAGGCGCGCCAATTAATCGCGCAACCGAATGTTTTTCCATAAATTCCGACATATCCAGCCGGACAATCGAGCGTTCATCATCAAATAAAAACTCCGCCAACGCTCGCGCCGTTTCAGTTTTACCAACGCCGGTCGGGCCTAAAAAGATGAACGAACCGACGGGGCGTTTCGGGTCTTGTAATCCGGCGCGAGCACGGCGGACAGCATTGGAAACCGCGACCAAAGCGTCCTGCTGACCAACAACTCGCAAGCTTAATCGCTCTTCCATTTGCACTAATTTCTGCATCTCGCCTTCGAGCATTTTCGTCACCGGAACACCTGTCCATTTCGCGACAACTTCCGCCACGTCTTCTTCCGTAACTTCTTCCTTCAGCGTCCGTCCACTGCTTTGCAGCGTAGCCAGTTTATCGTGACCAACATCCAGTTTCTTTTGTAATTCGACAATTTTGCCGTAGCGAATTTCGGCGACTTTTCCGTAATCGCCGGCACGTTCAAATTGTTCAGCTTCAACCTTCGCCTGCTCAAGTTCCGCCTTCGCGCCACGAATGCCTTCAATGACTTCCTTTTCAGCCTGCCATTTGGCTTTCATCGTCCCTGACTTCTCGCGCAAATCGGCAATCTCGCGTTCGACCTTATTCAATCGTTCTTTAGAAATTGCGTCTTCTTCCCGCAGCAAAGCCTGACGCTCGATTTCACGTTGGATAATGTCACGCTCAACTTCGTCAATTTCGGTCGGCAACGAATCAATTTCGATGCGGAGCTTTGACGCGGATTCATCAATTAAATCAATCGCCTTATCCGGTAAAAAACGATCTGTAATATAACGATTCGACAGCATCGCAGCCGCCACTATCGCGGCGTCTTTAATCCGAACTCCGTGATGTGTCTCGTACTTATCTTTCAAGCCGCGCAGAATCGCAATCGTATCTTCAACAGTTGGTTCACCGACATAAACCTGCTGAAAACGACGTTCAAGCGCTTTATCTTTTTCAATGTATTTTTGATATTCGTTTAGCGTCGTAGCCCCAACGCAGCGCAGTTCACCACGCGCCAGCGCAGGCTTGAGCATGTTCGAGGCGTCTACTGTCCCTTCACTGCCGCCCGCTCCGACCAGCGTATGCAATTCATCAATAAAGCAAATAATTTCGCCTTCGGAATTCTCAACTTCCTTGAGGACAGCCTTGAGACGTTCTTCAAATTCTCCCCGGTATTTCGCACCTGCGAGCATCTGCGCGATGTCGAGCGAAACCAGTTTTTTGTTGCGCAAAGTTTCGGGTACATCCCCGCTGATAATGCGCTGTGCCAAGCCTTCGACAATGGCAGTTTTACCAACACCGGGTTCGCCAATCAGGACTGGATTATTTTTGGTTCGGCGCGATAAAACCTGCACGACACGCCGTACTTCGTCATCACGTCCGATGACCGGATCAAGCTTGCCCTGTCGCGCTAATTCGGTTAAATCGCGCGAATATTTCGTCAACGCCTGATAACTTTCTTCGGCATTTTGCGAAGTGATGCGGGAATCTCCCCGCATCTGTTTGATGACTTTTTGCAGCGAAGCTTTATCGGCTCCGTGGGCGCGCATGAGCCTGCCGGATTCCCCGTTTTTTTCATCAGCGATAGCCATCAAAAGATGCTCGGTCGAAAGATATTCATCCTTCAAAACATCCGCTTCTTTTTGCGCTTGCGAGAAGATCGTATTCGTCCGCGAACTGTAATATCTTTGCTGAGCGCCAGTGACATTCGGGAACTTTTTCATCGCAGCTTCCAGCTCGACGCGAAGCGCATTCGCATTCGCCCCTATCTTGCCAAAAATTGGACGCGTCAGCCCTTCCGTCTGATCTATTAACGCCAGCAAAAGATGTTCTGGTTCAACCTGCTGATGCCCGGCTTTTTCCGCCATTGTGACAGCGGCTTCGACGGCTTCTTGTCCACGCAAGGTAAATCTATCTAATCGCATAAACGCACTTCCTTAAGAAAAAACTGACAGGATTCACTGGATTTTCAGGCTTAACAAGAAACTTTCTCGTAAAACGTATCATCCGGTAAATCCTGTCTTAGATCAACTTCCTAACTCACTAAACAATTACTACTTCACTTCCGCCACTTCGACTTTGATCGAACGCGGCTTCGTTTCCTCCTTACGAGGCAACGTCACACTTAACACACCATCCTTGAAATCAGCTTTGACCTTGTCCACGTCTACCGTTGAAGGCAACGTGAAGGTACGAACAAATTTGCCGTAGCTGCGTTCCACGCGATGATAATTGGCCTCTTCAGCCTTCTTCTCGAATTTGCGCTCACCCTTCAAAGTCAAGATGTAATTCTCAATTGATAACTCGAAATCGTCCTTCGTTAATCCCGGCAAATCCGCTTCGAGCGCGATTCCATTTTCGTCTTCACGGACGTCCACCGCCGGAGACCAATTCCCCTTCGCGATTCCAGCATCTTCGAAAATGCGCGAGAAATTCACGCCAAAAGCTTTGTTCAAATCATTCATTGTTTTATTAAAGCCGCCCAGATCGGCATACGGCTCACATTTAACTGCATAACTCATAACTTTTCTTACCTCCAAAAATTGGTTGAATAATTACCTTCATCCATCCTCTTTAGCACCTAAGCACGGGAGAATAATAAAACTTGAGTGCCTTATTGTCAAGTATCTTGAATTAAATAATAACTCTTCCGCAATTCACTCTATTTACAGCACTTATTTCTTTTTCTTTTTAATCATTAAGTGAATTTAATTAAAATTATCGTGTTACTTTCCCTTTGTCAGCAGCATTTTCTGTAAAAAAATTGCCTGGAAATGAAAAGACAAAATATTTTGTTGCACGATTTATGACTGTAATTCCGCATTAAGAAAGTGAGGAAATGTTTTTGGTGGGCAGGGGAAATTTATGGGTCTTTCATCTCAGTTACGACAAAAGCAGGCAATCGCTATTCACCGGATTGACGCGCTGAGGTTGAAATGGCTATGCTTGCCGCGACAGAACACAATCTCCCCAAATAAATCCATGGCAGACGATGTCACTCAACTTTTGTTGGCATGGCGTAATGGCGATGCTCAGGCCTTAGATCGCTTGACGCCACTCGTCTACGACGAACTGCGTCGGCTGGCGGCAAGCTACCTGCGTCGTGAACGAAAGGGTCATAGCCTGCAAGCTACTGCGTTAGTTAATGAAGACTTTCTTCAACTCATCGGGCAGCAACCTATAGATTGGCAAAGCCGCGCACATTTTATCGGGATTGCGGCGCGGCTGATGCGAAACATTTTAGTAGATCATGCTCGCGCTCGCGCTGCCGCCAAGCGCGGACAAGGTGCAGATGCTTTGCAACTAGACGAAGCCAGGACTGTAGCTCATCCCACCGCACCGGATTTGTTAGCTCTTGAGGATGCGATGCAGGATTTGGCGAAGTTCGATGAACGCAAAAGCCGGATGATTGAATTACGTTATTTTGGCGGCTTGAGCATGGAAGAAATTGCCGAAGTAACCAATCTTTCCACCGCCACAATTCGCCGCGATTTGCGGATGGCGGAGGCTTGGCTGGGAAGACAGATGAAAAGGAAATGAATTCATCCACGAAGTTCACGAAGGAACACGAAGAAAAAAAGAAGCTATGACAAATTTGGATAAATAAGATTTATTACCGGATTGACGAGCAAATCAGCCACTCCATAATAATTCCTTTCTTGCGTTTTCTTCGTGCCCCTTCGTGTCCTTCGTGGATAAAAAAGGAAAATAACCCATGACACCCGAACGTTGGCATCAGATCAAACAACTCGTGAATTCGGCTTTACCTGAGAATAGTGAAGCACTGCGTTATTACAGCAATCCTGCACGGATGATTTCGCCTTGCGTTTGGGCGCAGAGGCTTTGCTTTCTGCCACCCGTAAATTGCCGGAAGCTGAACTCGCCCCCGATGAATGGCTACGCCTCGAAAAAATTTTTCAATCAGCTTTGGAGTTGGAGCCAGCGAAACGTGCCGCCTACCTTGCCGAGGCTTGCGGCGATGATGAAGCCTTGCGCAACGAAGTCGAATCTTTGCTCGTCTATCAAGGCGCAGCCGGAGGCTTGATTCAAGGCGCGATTCACGAAGCTGCCGGATTATTGCCGAACGATACCAAGGCTCGCTTCACTTCGGGTACGACGTTGAATAAACGCTATCGCATCATCGGCTTGCTCGGCAAAGGCGGGATGGGCGAAGTTTATCGCGCTGATGATTTGAAATTAGGTCAGCCCGTCGCGCTCAAATTCCTGACGGAAAAATTATCACAAGACAAATCCATGCTCGCGCGTTTTCACAGCGAAGTCTCGATGGCGCATCGCGTCACGCACACCAATGTTTGCCGCGTTCACGACATCGGCGAAGTGACTACATCATCGGGTAATTTGCATTTTCTCTCGATGGAATATGTGGACGGCGAAGACTTGTCATCATTGCTGCGCCGCATCGGTCGCCTGCCGTCTGACAAAGCCGTAGAAATCGCTACACAGCTTTGCGCCGGACTCGCCGCCGCGCACGAAGCCGGAGTTTTGCACCGTGATTTAAAACCTGCGAATGTGATGATTGACGGCAAAGGCAGAGTCCGCATCACGGATTTTGGCTTGGCCGGATTTGCCGAACAAATCAAAGGCAACGAAGTGATGGCGAGCACTCCGGCGTACATGTCACCCGAACAATTTGCCGGCAAAGAAGTCACAACCAAAAGTGATATTTACGCGCTGGGTTTAGTGCTGTACGAAATCTTCACAGGGAAGCGAGTTTTTGATGGCGGTTCACTGGATGAATTAAAACGGATGCACGAAAGCAGTGCTCCGGCGACGCCTTCGAGTTGGGTGAAAAATATTGATCCCTTAGTCGAACGCGTGATTTTGCGCTGTCTGGAAAAAGACCCGGCAAAAAGATTGTCCTCCGCCAAACAAGTGGCGGATGCGTTGCCGGGCGGTGATCCGCTGGCGGCGGCACTGGCAATGGGCGAAACGCCTTCGCCGGAGATGGTAGCGGCGGCGGGATCGAAGACGGGAATGAAGCCGATGTATGCGGTGGCGTGTTTGATAACGATCATTGCCGGATTATTCGTCATTGCCGTTCTGAACGAAAAAGCCTTGCCGACCACAATTTTGTTGCGCCAGAATTCCCCGGAAGAGTTGGCACATAAAGCACGCGAACTGGCGCGGCAGGTTGGCTATGCTGAGCGCCCTGTAGACAGTGCTTTTGGGTATTACTATGACAATGATTATGCCCAATACCAGCGCCAACAAATTGCTCATGAAAAACAGTGGGAACTTGTCGCTAAAGGTCTATCTGCTAATAAGTATTGGTATCGGCAAAGCCCTCGGTATCTGCAATCATGGTTAGAAGACGGGTGGATTAGGGATGATGACCCACCCTCGGATACTTCAGGGATGGTCAGCGTTTATCTGGATTTGTATGGTCGGCTAAATTGGTTTGCGGCTGTGCCGCCGCAAGTAGATCAAACCCACGATACTCTTCCGCCGGATTGGACTCCCTTGTTCTCTGCGGCTGAGCTTGATCCAGCATTGCTTACTTCTACGGAACCGCAGTGGACTCCGTTAGCCGCCTGCGATCTACGTCTAGCTTGGAAGGGAACACATCCTGCATTTCCTGAGATACCTGTGCGCGTTGAAGCTGCTGCATTTCATGGGAAAGTAGTTTATTTTCAAATCATCTGGCCTTGGACTCAGCCGTGGCGAACCCAAGAATATCAGGCATCCACCGGGCGTTGGATATGGACTGTATTTTTCGGACTTTTCTTTTTTCTTTCGTTCGGGGCTTTGCTCCTGGCTTTCCAGAACTTCCGCCACGGACGAGGAGATCGACGTGGCGCAATTAGGTTGGCAGCTTTTATTTTTTCGGCTCAATTTCTCAGTTGGCTTTTTGGCGCGAATCATATACCAGGCCTCAGCGAACTTTTTAGTTTATTCATCCAAGGTATAAGTCCTGCACTGTTTTGGGCCGCATTAGCATGGGTGCTTTACCTCGCGCTTGAGCCTTATGTACGAAAGCGTTGGCCTTCTGTACTGATTTCATGGGGGCGTATATGGAGTGGTAATTTGCGTGACCCACTGGCGTGTCGGGATCTCCTTCTCGGAGTTCTTTGCGCCATTACTTTGAAAGTGGTTGAGCTAATTCATCACCTAGCCGCTAGTCAGGTTTATGGTCTACAAAATTCCGCTCGGTATTCTTTGCCGGGGTTACGTTTTCTGATTGGCTCGAATTTGAATTCCTTGCGCCTCTATACTATCGCCTCACTAATTGCTCTGTTCCTGATATTTCTCATGCGGATTATCACGCGTCGAGAGTGGATAACGATTACTCTCTTTGCATTGATTGGGGCATCGTTGGGTTTCACGGGGCCAAACCCCGTGACTGCAGCTTTGCTTATTGGGATAACCTGGCTTCTATATGGTTTCATTTTGCTACGGGTTGGTTTCCTAGCATTTGCTGTAACAGTTTTCGTCCAGCTAAGCTTGTTGACTTTTCCAATCACGTTGCATTTTTCAGCTTGGTACACAAGTTACTCATTGGTAATCGTTGGTACAATTCTAGTGCTGGTGATTTATGCGTTTCACTCGTCACTGGGCGGACAGAAAGTGTTCACGGGAAAGTTGCTGGAAGAGTGAAAAGTGCAGGTGACGGGTGTTAGGTTTCAGGTGTCAGCTTTGGTGACTTGAGGGGAAACAAAAGCGATAACAATTACGAGCATTTCGGAGAGGTGTAGTAGAATATTGGTGCGATAAATCTTTCCCTTGAGGAGTGAGTATGGAACTAACAATTACATTATCTGCTGAGGTTGAAACACAAGTGCAAGCCGCTGCCGCCCGTAATGGTCGTGCGATCGAAGATTACGTCATTGATGCCGTCAAAACAGCGATGTTCAAACCGGCGCTGGATGAATTGCTGGCTCCTGTGCGGGCGCAGTTCGCGGCCAGTGAGATGACCGAAGAAGAGTTCGACCAATTAATCGAAGAAGAGCGGCAGGCGATTTGGGAAGAGAAACACGGAAAGCAAGCCCGATGTCCCTGACAACTCCAGCCATTCCCAAAATCGTTTTCGACTGCAATGTCTTTTTGCAAGCCCTGGTCAATCCCAATGGCCCAGCCGGACGCTGCAAGCAGTTGGTTGATCGTGGCGAAGTCGAGTTGTTTGTTTCGGAAGAAGTGCTGACCGAAGTCGCCGAAGTCCTGAGCCGCCCGCGTCCCCGAAAGCTTGCTCCGGCCTTGACCATAGCAGTGATCGAAGCCTTCATTGCCGACGTTCGCCTCAAATCCATTTGCCTGCGGAACGTGCCCGAAGAGTACCGTCTCGAACGCGACCCGAAGGATGAGCGATACATCAACCTGGCGCTGGTCGCCAACGCCAAGTTCATTGTCAGCCGGGACAACGATCTGCTTGATTTGATGAAACCGAACAGCGAAACCGCGCGCGACTTTCAGCGTCGTTATCCGCTGCTCAAGATTATCAACCCTACCGATCTGCTTGCCGAAGTCGAAACCAAGTAGAGATTGCCAACATCCATTCGCTGGGCAGGCCGCAGGTGTTCGCGGAGAAGCTGCTGGAAGAGTGAAAAACAGGTGACAGGTGTTAGGTTTCAGGTGTCAGTGATTAAGCCGAAGAATGGAAGAATGAAGGTATTTTCCTGAACAAGAAAATTGATCTAATTCCAGAAGAGTTCGCCAGTTATGAAGAAGCTGCGGACTTTTGGGACACGCACGATACGACGGATTATCCTGACGCTTTTAAGACGGTCAAAGTGGTCAGTGAGTTAAGAAACCGCCATTATGAAATCGAAGCCGACGTGGTGAAGGCTCTCCGCAAGCAGGCACAGCAAAGCGGCGTCAAACTCAGCCAGCTTGCCAGCCAGTTGCTCCGGCAACAATTACCGCTCCGATAGCGACAATCCGACGAACATTGAAAGTAAATCCAAATCAAGTTCCTACCCTTATTTCGTGTTCACTTCAAAAATGTAGATGGTTGATTTTTGATCTTCGGGCATAAAATAGGCTCGCAGCCCAAGCTCGGTTGGCTCAATCCAAAATGGATTCTGCGTCATTGGCAAACCGGAATCTGTCCACAGCGCGAGCGGGATTTGATGGATTGGGTGATTGGTGGTGAGGTCTACGATTTCTAATCCGCCGAGGCTGAATTTTGGGTCTTTAAAATTACTCAGTCCGCCGCACAACATTTGGTTCTTTCCAAGAAATTTGCAGTCCTGATAATCAATATAAAAAGACGGATTTCGCACGCGCAGTTTTTTGGGCGGCGTAGCCGAATTTGTCACGCGTAAATTTTTATCAAGCGTCCAGCGATAGAAATTCCGCGATCCCCAACTCACGCCGTGCAAGCTACGATTTTCGGGGTTGTGGACGATGCCCCCGATGTGATCGTTGTAGCGGAAAACTTCGGTTGCTTTCATTGTTTTCGGATCAATGCGATAGATGATGGAGCGGCTGTTGGGGCGGTATTCGGCGACGGAAACCCAGATAAATTTGCCGTCAAAATCAATCCCGCCGGGATGGTAAATCGTGCCTTCGCCGAGAAGTAAATCCGCGAGCAAATTTCCTTTGTTGTCGAATTTGAAAAGATGTCCGACACCTGCGCCCGTGTCACGGTCAAAGCCTTGCTGGACTTGCGCAAAGCGCTGCGTTGGTTGTTTTACTTCGACGGAAGAGACATAAAATTCTTCGCCAATTTTTACCATTCCCTGTGGATGAAATGCATTGAAATTAATCGGCAGCGAAGAAACCAACTGCCATTTTGAATCGCGCGTTAATTGACGAAATCTTTCGCGGGTGATTTTTTGTGGCTGCGCTGTCACGCAAGCATAGACCCCAAGCATGATCAGCAACAGGAAACAGTTTGACGAACGATGAATGCAACCCATCTTGGGAACAAAATAACTTTTATTTGCCTTTAATTTCCGCGAACGCACTTCCAATATTAGCATTCGAATCAAAGGCTCTCAGCGCAATCACGTGTGGCTTCGCATCACCCAAAATCACACTCACTTTGAAATCTTCGCGGCGTGAATCAGCGATGCCATCAACAGGGGAAACAGGCTTCCATTCTCCGCCATCAATCTGGTATTCGGCACGTTTGATGATTGAAGTTTTATCTTCGGCGTGGAAGGTGATTTCCGTTTTTGTACCTGAATTTTGCGGTGCGTCGGCGGTCACAGTTGGCGAGGAATTATCGACTTCAATCGGCTCCGTTTCTTCTTCATCGGTCAATGCCAAATCAGCCGGATTGGATAGCGTGTCGCTGACGACGACTTTGAAAACATAGCGTCCATCCGGCAACGCATTTGCGTCTACGGTGAAATAATTTTCGGTAAAATTCAATTTCAACGGATAGTACGCGCTGCTATTTGCGGCGCGATAATAAATGGAATATTCCAGTTTATCACTGTTGCGATCTTCGCCTGTCCATTGCAAGGAAATCGAGCCTTTTTGAAAAAATTTGCGCGGCGGCATGTTCACGGTTACGCCGACTATTGACGGATCAATTCCGGCTTGTTCGATATTCGGATCGGGTGGTTGTTGCGGCAATGGTTGTAAAGCTACGCCGATGGGTTGCAATGCTAATGAATTTAACGAAGGCGCGAGATTGCGCGGCAAATAAGAAACGGTGACTTCGCGCAATCGTGTAGTCGCGCCTTTCAGCGTAGCCTTCCATTGCAAAAATCTAGCGCGTGGGCTGACGACAGTTCCTCCGTCAGCAGTTTTGATGGCAGCCGACCAATCGCTCCACGTGGAGTCAGGGCTGGCCGTGTTTCCACTGCGCGTTTGCAATTCGATGTCGCCTTCGCCAACAAATGAAGCGCGTCCCCACGCGGTTACCGTTGAAGCATCACGCACCGCAGATGTATACGTTCCACTCGTCGAAGCATTTCCGATTTTGAATAATTTTCCGAGATTCGAAGACGCCGCGTAAAGCTGCCCTGATGATGTTTTGATGAGCCGCGAAGTTTGCGCTTCAGTGGATTGCGTTTGAAGTGAAGGCTTAGCTCCCACTGTCGCCGAAAAAATTCTTCCTTTATTCCCAGTACCGATTAATGCACGTCCGTTGTCATCCACATTCAAGGCAAATGCGGTGACATCGGATGAACTCCAAACGGTATCATTCACGCCGTTGCTGTCAATTCGATAGACTGCGCTTTTGGCGGATGAACCGCTCGCAGTTGGCGTGGGTGAAGTTGTTGTACTTGATGATCCGTCAAGAATTTGCACATCGCTTATTGTTACCGTAACTCCTTCACCAGAGCTAATGACTTGCGGTTCGCTGGAATTTGAAGCAGTGGCATTCGCTGCCGCACCGCTGCCTGCGGCGTCTGCCAATGCCAACGCGTACACGCTGCCATCTTTGCCCATCGCGAGTTCTCGAATTTCTTTTTGCGGCGAATCGAAAAGTGTAAAAGCTTTTCCGTCAGGAGTGATGCGCAAGATCAATCCGCCCGGATCAGTTCCCGCAATAATATTTCCACTGGCGTCAACTTTCAGCGCAGTAATATTCAATTGTGTAGTCTTCACCAGGACCGAACCTTTGCCGTCCGGAGTGACGCGAAAAATTGAACCTTTATCTCCGGTTCCAATCAACAATCTGCCCTGCGCATCGAACGTCAAAGCCCAGATGTATTTTGTTTTCGGCTCAAAAAATACGGTCGCTTCGCCTTTGGAATTTATTTTGTAAACTTTCCCATCAGGAGCCGTACCCGCATAAACATTGCCTGCGGTGTCTACCGCGAGCGCCATCACATCAAGTTCACTTGTTTTATAGAGCAATGAACCTTTGCCCGAAGCATCCACTTTGAAGACTCGTCCTTCGTGTCCTGTACCGAGATAAACATTGCCGGAATTATCCGAAGCAGTCGCCCAGATGTACGCCTGTTTCGTATCGAAAACTTCTGTGAATGATGGTGCCAAAGTCAGCGTTCCATTGTCAGAAATCGAGACACCATTCGCATCACCTTTTTCAATTTCGGCGCGACTGGTCACACGCCAGAACGCGGGACCTCCGGCGAAGGTGGTAATGAAAAAAATTGTCAGAAGGAGAAGTGAAAAAAAGGAAGTGATTGTTTTTTGCATTTTACTTATTTTGATTTATTGATAATCGCCAATCCATTTGACCCAGGTCAGCGAAGTTCCGACAGCATTGAATAATTTCTTATCACCGGTGATAAGTTCGATGTCTTGCGATTGTGCCAATGCTATATAGGTAGCGTCATAGACCGAGCGTTGATATTTATTCGCGATTTGAAAAGTGAGTGATTGGATTAAACTAAATTCGTGCCGTTCGATAGAGTAGGCCCAATAATCTTTCAAGGCTTGAACAGCATCCAATTCACCGATGCGTCCTCGCACTACCGACATTTTTAGGGCGTTCGTAATTTCGTAATCAATTAAAGTCGGAGCTAAGAGCTGAATTTTTCCATCAATCAAATCGTTCAGCAAAACATCCGCCTGAGCAACTTCACCTTCATCTCGTAAACTCCACTTCAAAGCAACACAAGCATCAACTACGAATCGTTTAGCGATCACGCCCTTCCTCCACAAGCTCTTTTATACTTACCTCAAGTGGCTCCATTTTATCTCGCGTAGCTCGCATTCTTTTAGCCGCCTCTTGCTGATCCTGCTTTAAGGTATTCCACTTCGGATCATCAAGAAAAACGATGGCTACTGGAATTTCGCCCTCAACTGATGGCAATACTTCCGTCGCCAGAGGCTTGAATAAATGTCCGTCGTACGTTGCTTTTATCGTATACATTTCCTTTCCTTTCCTTTTCTCTTACTCAACGAAGAATTTACCTTCTGCATATAAATCAAAATCAATTCCAAGATTGTATGAGCCAAGTCGTTTTATTATTGCTTTGTCTAACTGATGTCCACCAAGCACTGTGTTGCCATTATGAAATATTGTAGCGACTTGAATTGCAGCTTCTGCCTTCTCAACAAGTTTGCCCACCCCTTCTTTGTCTTGATCAAGAAAATCTATTAACTTTTTCAGCTTATCTTCAAATTCGTCTGGTTCAGGATTGGGTTCAAAATGTATTGAACTAAAATCATATAACGAATTCCCTAATCTTCTCTTGTCACCTTTAGTCCAACCACTTGTAGATTGAAGTTTTGTTAAAGAAGAAAGCTCGTTAAAGGTTAATAGTTCTGATGTGACAATGAGATAAACTGAATTATAGTTTTCAGTCCCTACAAATCGAACAGAAACCTGAGGTTCTGTGTCAAGCCAAACTGCCAAATAAAATTTTTCATCTTTGATAGGAAAATAAACAATTGCTGTACCGTCATTGCTTTCTTTATCAACTCTAAGCACTTTGGGTTTATCTTCCTCGTAAACAACTTCATGAATATTCAAAAGTTGTTCCGTAGAAGCGAACTCCTTTTTGACAAGTTCATTGGTTGCCGTTTCTATAATAATACTGTCGGTCATAACTCTTACCAACAAAGTGTCTCAACGTGGAAACGCCAGCGAAGCGCGGCGTTGGGCAAACTAAAGTTTGTACTCTGAACATTACTTCTCGACCACGTTCAGTGTCAGTGCTTTCATCCCCGTAATGACAAACTCTGCGGGTGGGATTTCTTTTTCGTACACCGTCAACGAACTCTTCATATTATACCCGCCCGTCGTACGCTCTGAACCCAGCGTAGCCAATATTGACGGGGGTAAGTTCGGCATTTCTTCGTTGTTGATGACGGCTCCGTTATCTGAACGTGAGAGCCTGACATATAAGCGATCTGCTTTGCGGAGGCGATTTAATTCTCTCACTAATTGGTCAATATTTTTGGGCGTAAATCCCGTGCGCGAATCAGAAGCTTGCGTCGCCATTCCGTCGCCGACGCTGACCATTAAACTTCCCAGCGGAGCGTCGTCAGGAATTTTTACTTCGATGCGTTCGACGTATTCGCCGCCGCCATCCGTCCGAGCAAAGGCGTGTAGCATGACGGTTTCGCCGCGCTTCACTTCGCTGCGGTTCATCCAGAGTCGTTCTAATTTCCCTGAACTTTTTGTGTCGCGCGAAGTCAGGTCAATCGAAATTTTTTCGATTTTCAAATCCTTAAATCCACTCGAAAAAATTGCGCTGATCGGTTGCGACAAACTAAATACTGTCGCAAGCGCAGTGTTCCCCGAAGCGGAAAGCCGATTCTCGATTTTGATTTCCGGTTGATCTTTGATTTGGATTTTTGCGTTGACTTGAATCGTTGAATCTCCGAGTTGTCGTTCCGTTCCCGTAATCGTCGAAAGCGTCGTGATCTGCATTAACAAAGGCGACAAGAAGCGATCATTCACAATTTCAAATTTATATTTACGCGCTTCACCGCGACTCGTATTTAAATTTATCTCCACCGGAATCATACTCGCGGTCTTTCCGAGTTCACCATAAATTCCCGTCGCGCGATCACCGCTCATGACGCCCACCATCGCCGTAGGTTTCGCAATCTTGAATGAGTTCGCGAAGTTTGGAACTACCGTCACTACTTCGCCTTCATTCATCGGAAAATCGCTGACGCCGACTGATAAAAACGGATGACCGAAAGCATATATTCGATTGCCGTCACGATGCGTCACGGTTCCGGCAGCGGACAACGAATAATCACCTCGCACGAGAGGTACAACTATCGTGGAACCGGGCTTCAGCGTGTTGGAATCCGCTTTGACCAGTTCCGTAATTTTCGCAGCACTGGCGGCTCCGGCGATGGGCATAAATCCAAACGATTGAAATTGCGCGGCGAAGCGTTCAATCACTTCAGCCGACACTCCGGTAATGGAAAGCGGCGTGGCAATCGGCTTTAAGACGGGAGCGTTGACACTGGAAACATTCGTGGTCGCAGAAAAATTTGGCTGTAAAAAATTCGCAAATTCTTTTGAATTTTCATTGAAAGAAATTTCTGAAAACGAAATCGAACGCGGAATCGTAGGAATTTTATCTTCCATTTTTCGCTGCTCGAAAATGTCCACCATATCCTGAATGGGAGTGATGCCGCCGATGGCCTCTTTTGAAAAATTATACGCGAACGCAATCGCGCCAACGAGCTTTCCGTCAATGTACACTGGGCTTCCGCTCATTCCAGCGAAGACGCCGCTACGGTCGGTATCCGCGCCAAGCAGCTTCACGATGATCGCGTTTTGTTTGGGCGAATTGAAGCCTTCCATAACTCCCAATATTTCCAATTCAAACGCTTTTGGCTCTGTGCCTTCAAACACGGTGTACGCCGTTGCGCGCATCCCTTTGCGGATTTCGCTGATGGGGAAAAATGGTTGTGGCTTTTGCGCGGCGACAGAAAAACTTAGGGTGAGCAGAACGAGCAAAGAAAATAAACGCTTCATAGGTGATTGTTTTACGAAAGTTGCTGCATGCATTAATCTCAAAAATGTGGGCTGATTGCCACGAGAATAATATATCACATTCGATTCCAGAGTTCCGAAAATGATTGCAGCAATTCAGGCCGGCGGGCGCAGTACGCGAATGAAAACCGACAAAGCCTGGTTGATGATTGGTGAGCAACCAATGATTGAGCGAGTCTTAATAACCGTGCAATCAATCGCCGAAAAAACCTTAATTATTATTAATGAAAATAACCCTCAACTTACTGACTATCAGGATTTGGCAAAAAAATATCACAGCCACCTGCTGCCCGATACGCACGATTTTCGCGGGCCGCTGGGAGGTATCGAAACGGCTTTACGAAACCTGGAATCCGCCGATGCAATGCTGATAATGGCTTGTGATTTACCATTCGTCAGTTCAAATTTTTTGCAATTATTAATTTCAATTCATCAATCCAATGAAGCTTTACTGACAGTTCCGACCGACGCATCGGGACGTCCGCAAATGCTCTGCGCCGTTTATTCAAAAGATTGTCTTGAAGAAATCACCCGGATGCTGGAGGCCAATGAATTGAAAGCCAGGTTACTGTGCGAGCGCGTAGCGGTCAACTTCATCAGCTTTGAAAATTATTCTCATCTGCGAGGCGCTGAGAATTTTCTGCTGAATCTGAATACACCTGAAGAATACAAATTGATTGATTCCATTACATAAAGGGATTAGCATTATTTCTTATCACGTATCTGAGTAGAATTATTTACCAACTAACAGGAGAGGAAAAATTATGTCAGTAGCAAAAGTCACAGAGATTATCGCATCTTCAGCTAAAGGTTTCGACGACGCAATCTCAACCGGATTGAAGCGCGCAAATAAAACGCTTCAAAATGTCAAAGGTGCCTGGATCAAAGATCAAAAAGTTGTGATGGAAAAGGGTAAGATAGTTGAGTACCGGGTAACCATGCGCGTAACTTTTGTACTAAAAGATTAACAACTTTTTATCAATTGAAATAGAAAAAAATGGAGACGCTTTCCTCGTCAGGCAGGTGTCTCCATTTTTGTTTTAGTTATTAATCCTCTGCGTAAAAACAATCAACAGCAGCTCATGCGCCTTTCGAAAAAATGCTCACCAGACACCCATTTATCAGCCACATCGGAACCCTCCTAAGTCACAAAGTCTAACAACAAATGTCAGATCTCACCCAACAGATTTTGTCAGCTCTGGCAACGTATCAGAAGGATGAAGGTTGTTAATTTTTACGCTCCTCATGTTTAAATTATAAATAGCGAATATTAAGTGAAAATATCGCCTTAAATGGTATCTGGATTAATTAATGAAAATCTCAATTGTAAATAAATACACCACTCTATTGATCTCGTTACTGGCATAGCAGTTGCAATTAAACAGCTATTAGCGGACGGGGCTTCTCTTGATGGATGGCATATCTTTAGCAAACTACACTTGCTATGAACCTGTCGCTCACACTTAGGTTTTCAGTCACAAACATAATCTGATGACCAGGAAATCCTACAACTCCGTATCCTGGTGCTCCCTAAAAATAAGTTGGAAGCGTACCCCTTACTTACAAATATTTCACGACTTTAATCATCCCCCAATGCTCTTTTAAAACCGTGTTTGCCGGGCACGGATTAACAGCTATGACTTTATTTTCTGAGTTCAGTAAAGAAAATCACCCGACCAAAATTTATTGGGTAGTTTCTGTGATTCTGGGAACCTTTATCCTCCTGACGTCTTCGGTTAAGCTGTATCAGTTCGATGGAACTTCGTTATTAATCCTTATTTTGCTTACGCTGGTGGTCATTGGCTCGGGCTTATTTCCCGTCCGTATTCTGGGTACTCACTCTGTCATCACCCCATCTGAAGTCTATATATTTCTGATTGCTCTGATGTTTGGAGGGGCGGCGGCAACTTGTGTCGCAGCGATAGATAGTTTTGTTTCAACCTGTAAATCTTCCAACCGATGGATCACCAGAATTGCAGCCTTGACGATTAACGCAATCGCAATGTATGCAGCTTCGCAATTTTACCTGCAACTGCAAAAAAACCTGGAAAAATTATCAATCAGTATTCATTTAAAGCATTTCTCCGCCTTAATGCTTTTTGCTGTCATTTATTTTTTCCTTAATTCCTTTCTAATGTCTGCACACTCAGCCCTGCGTCAGAAACGTTCGATTTTTTCGTACTGGTGGAATCATTATGCCTGGGCTGGTACCACCTATTTAGCCAGTGGTGTGGTGGCAGGATTTATTTTTTTAGGCTTGCGCGATTACGGGGTTGTTGTTTTATTGGCGACAGCTCCCATCGTTGCCACAGTTTTTATGACGTTCCGGTTTTATTTCAAACAGGCCGAGGAACGTGAAACCAATCATCGTCAGCGAACTGAAGAGGCAGAAGCGCGAGCGGCACTGGCACAAAATCATTTGCTTGAGTTGCGAGTGAGTGAAGAACGGTTTCACAGCGCGTTTGATTATGCGGCGATTGGGATGGCTTTAGTGAGTACCGACGGTAAATGGATGCAGGTGAATCAATCTATTGGAAAAATTCTGGGATACTCCGATGCAGAGTTACTTTCCACTGATTTTCAGAGCCTGACGCATCCGGAAGATTTGGATATTGTCTGCCGGAGTATTGCGCAGTTGTTGTCTGGTGAAAATACGGTGACACAACTGGAACATCGCTTCCTGCATTCCGACGGACATGAAGTTTGGGTTTCCTTAAATGTGGCATTGATTGTTAACAGTCGACATGCTGTACCCGGATTAATTTTTCAACTGCAAAATATTAATGACCGAAAACGCGCGGAAGAACGATTGATGCACGATGCTTTTCACGATGCCTTAACCGGACTTCCCAATCGTTCGCTTTTTCTTGATCATTTGGAGATGGCGATTGCGCGGTATCAACGACATCAGGATCGCGCCTTCGCCGTCCTTTTTCTTGATTGTGATCGCTTTAAAGTCGTCAATGATAGCCTGGGTCATCTCGCTGGTGATGAGCTGTTAATCGAAGTCGCCCGACGCTTATCTGCCAACATCAGATTAGGCGACACCGTAGCTCGCCTGGGAGGCGATGAATTCACAATTTTATTGGAAGATATTCACGCCCTTGATGAAGCGCTGGCATTGGCTGAACGTATCCAGAAAGCTTTGTCCATCCCGATCAAGATTGGTAGTAGCGAAGTTTCCATGACCGCCAGCATTGGCATTGCTTTTAGTAATAATAATTATACCAAGCCGGAGGATGTGCTGCGCGATGCAGACACGGCCATGTATCAGGCCAAATCTCAGGGAAAGGCGCGACACACGGTCTTTGATCAGGATATGCACACGGTCGCAATCCGACAACTGCAATTAGAAACAGATCTCCGGCACGCGACAGAGCGTCAGGAATTCAATTTAGTTTTTCAACCGATTGTCTCATTACAAAGTGCAAAATTGTTGGGGTTTGAAGCCTTATTGCGTTGGCGTCATTCCGAGCTGGGACAAATCAGTCCGGCAGAATTTATTCCTATTGCCGAAGAAACGGGAATGATCATTGAGATTGGTCAATGGGTCATGTTGCAAGCCTGTCGTCAGCTGAAATCATGGGAGCAACAAGGCTACCGTAATTTAACCATGAGTATAAATTTTTCCGGCAAACAGCTTTCTCACACGACGGCGGTATCTTCCGTGTTCGAAGCCCTCAACGCATCACAGATAAATCCTGAAAACCTTAAACTTGAAATTACCGAAAGCGTCGTGATGGACAATATTGAGCTTTCCATTCGTAAGCTTGATCAAATCCGAAAAATCGGAGTCAAATTGAGTATTGACGATTTCGGAACCGGTTATTCAAGCCTGAGCTATTTGCATCGCCTGCCCACCGACACTCTAAAAATTGATCGCTCCTTTGTAATGCGAATGGTTGAAAATTCAGAGAATGCTGAAATTGTCAAAACCATCGTCACGCTTGGGAAAACTCTTAAAATGGATGTGACGGCGGAAGGTGTCGAGACGATTGAGCAGCTGCGCCAGTTACGTGAATTGGGGGTTGAGTGTGGACAAGGTTATTTATTTTCTAAGCCGCTGGAGATCAATGACGCGACTAAAATTCTAGCGCAGGAGATCCCGTGGCAGGCATTTGAACCTTTCACAAATGCGCAGATCTTCACGGCAACTGGTTCAAATTAATTTCGGTCGCTGAGATAAAAATGCCATAAAAACCGGGCGGCTACGGCACGATAAGGCTTCCATTTTTCTCCAAATTCTTCAAATTCATTACGCGACGGGCGGGTTGGTAATTGCTTCATTTTCTGCATCGCCACGAGCAAAGCTAAATCTCCCTGTGGCCAAATATCTACCCGTCGCAATGCCATCAATAAATAAATATCCGCTGTCCAGTCGCCAATCCCTTTCATCTGTTTCAGATTTTCTCTGACTTCATCATCAGGTAATAAAGACAGGGCTTCCAGATCAAGTTGACCATCTAAAATCGCTTCCGCCAGCAACTGTGAATACAACATTTTTTGTCGGCTGAAGCCAATTGTTTTCAATTCAATTTTATTCAACTGCAAAAAACTTTCCGGCGTGACAGGTGCAATCGCGTTATACAATTTATCGAACGCAGCCTTCGCCGAAGCCAGCGAAACTTGTTGTTCGAGAATGATCTGAATCAACGTCGCGAATCCCGGCTCTCGCGCCCACAACGGAGGCGTCCCGTACCCCTGCAAAATCCGGGCAAAATCAGCATCCCTCGCTGCCATTTTTCGAGCGATGACAGCTAACGATTTTTCATCCAGGGGTTTCGGAGGTTGATGAGATTTCGTTAGCATTCTTGAAATACTGCTTGGAAAAATGTGATAACAATTTTTTCGAGTTGCGATTTTTATGAACCACGGAGAACACGGAGGGCACGGAGTTTTTTGACAGGATAATTACAGGTGTTGGATGTTAGTTCCGACACCTGAAACCTCACACCCGACACCTAAAAATCTTGTCAATCCTGTCTGATTTTTCTCCGTGCGCTTCGTGTTCTCCGTGGTTCATTAATTTCATATTTTTCTGAACGAAAGGTTACTTAAAATTAACTCTTACCACATTAGTGTCCGGTTAAAAAAGAATTCACGGCTGTAAGGTCATGATTTTTCACAATTTACAGCTATTTTAAGTTTTTTCGATTTCAATTTTCATGAAA